>QMRZ01000001.1 GCA_003649495.1 Thermoprotei archaeon
AGTGGATTTGGGCGGGAGGGTGCCTGTTAGCTAAGGGCACTGGAATCAGTAAATGGGACGGGGAGGGAATTACGGTACTGTCATGTAGCTGTCTCTAGAGCCCTGTGGGGCAGTGACATTGGACTGTAGCTTTCTGTATCGTGGTGTGTCTCTCCGCTTCCCAGTGCTGCCCGGGTGGGTCTATGGGGTTGGAGCTGTGAGGCTGCTAGTGCCCCCCGGGTGGGCGTGGGGAGCACGACCCCCACAGCCTGCCCAGGGCAGCGACGAGCCCATCCACGCCTAACACAGGAGGACACAGCTCGACACACGATGCCACGGATGGGAAGATCGGCGAGCAGTAACCACTCATCACGCTATCCTTGTCGACTTAAACTATCTACAAGCACCTTATCAAGGATCTGGGCTCTGGCTGCCCCCTTACTCATGGGTAGGGTTTCTCCTCACCTCCTAGCGGGGCTTTTAAGCCGGATAGCTCACCTGGTCTCACTAACTAGGCTTTAAGATGTCGTACACTCAATATTCCCGTCTCCACCAGCTGTCATTAAGCCTAGAGTTACTGCCTAGCCTTTTGACATACTCAGCTTTGCTGCTTAGTGAAGGTTTTACGAGCTCAAGCAGAGAAGGGTGGAGCCCCGGCCGGGATTTGAACCCGGGTTCTCCGCCTTTCTAGGGGCCCTCGCTGCTAGCCAGCGCCGCCCACCTTACCAGGGCGGCGCTCTGCCAGGCTAAGCTACCGGGGCTCTTCCTTCAGTGGTTACGCCTCCTTTAAGTTTTTATGGGTTTCGTGGCGAGACCAGTAGCTAGGGTAAGTTTAATGGTGGCGGCGGGCCTGTAGGGTGGGGGGTGGCCAGGCTCTCTCGATAGTGTGTCTGAGGGGGGAGGCGAATGTTGCCTAGCCGTAAGCACTTAGTCAAGGGGTTATACAGGGCTGAGGGGCCAGCGCGGCTGAAGGTCGTGGAGGGGGGCTTCTATGCGCTGGGCAGGGTCTTTGAGAAGGGAGATGCGCTAGTGGTGCCTAGGGGGATAGTGACGTGTATCGAAGTGGATGCTGAGTGTATCGTGGAGGGAGTTATCGGGGGGTCTCTAAGTGAGGCTAGACCGGAGGAGGAAGTGATCGGAGTTTGGCGGGAGTTGTCTGAGGAGGTGGTGTCGAGGGGAGGCAGGGTAGTCGTAGTTGGGGAGGTTGACAGCGGGAAAACAACGTTTTCCACGTTTCTAGTGAATACCGCCTTAAGCAGGGGGCTAAAGGTCGCATTCATAGACGCCGATGTGGGACAGAACGATGTGGGGTACCCCGGCACTATAGCGCTGGCAGTCCCCACAGCCCCCCTCTCATGGCTAGGCGAGCTAGAGCCCTTAGCTCTCTACTTCGTGGGGTCTAATACGCCAAGTGGATGTGAGGATGCCGTAATATTAGGCCTATGCAAGCTGCTCAGAAGGGCTGAGAGCTATGATGTAGTGGTAGTTAACACAGATGGCTGGGTGGCCGATAGGAGGGCTAGGATGTACAAGGCTAGGCTGATCGAGGCTGTGATGCCCGACACGCTAGTAGTTATGGAGGGCACAGGTGCTTCAGAGCCCCTAGCTCGGATGTTCGAGACTTCTCGCATCCAGGTCGTGAGAGCGCCAACGCCCCCTGGCGCCAAGGGCAAGGAGAGGGAATTGAGGAAGATGAGGAGAGAGCTAGCCTACCTGGACCTCCTGAGGAAGTCAGCTGTCAGGCGATTAGACGTGAAGGCCATCAGATTCTGGGGCGTGTGTAGCCTTAATGGTGGGGTTAGGGATGAGAAGCTCGAGTCAGTACTATCCTCTCTGCTGGGCGTGGAGGCGCGCGTGGAGGTGTGTGGGGGGGTCATGGCAGTGATAGTAGGGGATGAGAGGTCTTACAGGACGGTGCTAGACGCTAAGAGGGAGTTAGTGAAGCTCGTCAGGAGAGAGGTAGTGGTCACCAATCTGGGGAGGCTTAAAGGCCTCCTAGTCGGCCTGCTAGATGAGGAGTTGGAGTGCGTGGGTGTGGGAGTAGTGGAGGAGGTCGAACCTCATAAGGGCTACGTGAAGCTGAGGACTCCGGTCAGCGTGGATCGCGTGCGCTTGATAGTCCCAGGTCAGCTCAGGATATCTGAGGAGGGCGTGGAGAGGGAGCGAGGGCTACCGCCATTAGCCTAATCCTGAGGGAAAAGATTTTCCCTAAGTCATCTCTGGAGAAGGGGGGTTGAGTTGGAACCCGTAGAGGCACTCCTCAACACCATGTTGGAGATTGCTGAACAGATACTCAAGGTTGCTAGAAACATGGACAAGAGACAGGTTAGGCGCATGCTTGAGATGTTACTGGAGGCGCGCGAGAAGGGGAGGAAGGTAATGGTTGTAGGAGCTGGCCGCTCGGGGCTTGTCGGCAAAGCATTTGCAATGAGGCTTATGCACCTAGGCTTCAGCGTCTACGTGCTGGGCGAGACGATAACGCCCGCCGTAGCCAAGGAGGACCTGATAGTCGCGATCTCGGGGTCGGGGACTACGCAGGTAGTAGTTAACGCAGCAGAGGCTGCTAAAAGGGTCGGCGCTAAGGTAATAGCAGTGACCTCATTCCCCGATTCCCCGCTAGCTAAGGTGAGTGATCACGTGGTCCACATACCGGGCAGGACAAAGGTCTCTAAGGAGATAGACTACTTCACGAGACAGATACTGGGTATTTACGAGCCCCTGGCTCCTCTAGGCACGCTATTTGAGGACGCTGCCATGGTTTTCTTCGATGGGGTGATAGTGGCTCTGATGAAGGAGCTAGGCTTGAGTGAGAGCTACATGAGGGAGAGGCATGCTAATATAGAGGTGCCTGGCTGAACTACCTACTCGAGCTAAGTGCGCGCCTTATATCATCCTCAGTGGCCTGCTTGACGATGTACCATTCCGCCCGCCCCTTAACCCTCTCATGCTTGATGAAGCCGGCGTTCTCGAGCACCATCAGCGTGTGATGTAAGAGCGAGTAGCTAGTAGCTACATTCCTCTCTAAGACTATCTTCAGGAGATCGGGTGTGCTCATTCTCCCTCCCTGCTCCTCGAGTATCTTATAGACTTTCACCGCTCTCTCAATAACCTGGGGACTCCTAGGCCTAGGCATACTCAGCCCCTATGCATAATTTTAAATCATGGAAAATTAAATTTTTCTATTCTCAGCCACCCGGTTTAGACGTAGCTACGCGGCAGAGCGGGACTATGTCGCAGACGTTTATCCGCCCTCCTCCATCGCCCTCGCGAACTCTATGTACTTGGATAATAGCTCCTTGACACCATTAGCTGCTTCCACGGAGTAGCCGAAGGTCGCTAGGTACTTGCTTAGGTAGGGGTCTAGCACCCGCTCATCGAGTATCGCGACAGCAGCGTAGTCACGCTCAGACCTGACACTCCTGCCGATGGCCTGTGCGACTCTCACTGCTGCTGGGATCATGTACACCAGCCGCCATGCCGCATCGCTATCTCCTACTTTATACTTGAGGACCTCAACTAGCTGTCTGTTGAGCAGGTTCGGCTCAGGTACTGGCAAGCCCGCCAGCACTACCAGTCTAATCAGGCTAAGTCCATCAGACCTGAGCTCTATTCCCTCCACTAACTTGCCCCATGCAACGCAGAGAACGAGGAGCTTCTCGTACCTCTGCGCAGCGGAGATTACGTCTTCAAGCTTGGTGTTCTCGCGCTCCATGAATAGTGGTCGTGCCCTCAGATAGGCCCTAATCGCCTTAGCCATGTCGTAGGAGGGGGCTACTACCAGGGCCACTCCCCGCCTTAAGTGCATATACAACTCGTCTATTACATGCGCCATGAGGCCGTAGGTAGCGGCGCCACGCTCCACGTACCTGGATGACACTCCTTTCATCACCATCACCTTAACGCGCCTAGCCCAGGGCAGCGGTATTCTCAGCTCCCTTACGCGCCCTTCCTCTAGCCCGAGCATTGAGACCATGTAGTCGCGGGGAGGTAGCGTCCCGCTCATTAGAATGGCGCTCCTCACTCCTTGGAAGACCGCGCCCGCCTCCCCTGCAGGTGACACACAGAGGTTCCTAAGCGCAACGTCTCCATCCATTGGTTCAGCCACTAAGGTGTAGCCAGGCTTGTGGCGGGCTACTGCCTTAAGGAAGGAGGCTACGCTGCGGATAGCAGTAGCTCGCCCTACCCTGCTCTCCACCACGGCGGCTATCCTCATTAGATCATCGGGATTGGGGGCGACTTCTATCAGATCACCTCGCTCAACCTCTATCTCCCCCCTCCTCTCCACTGCTCTCCTCAGCTTAGACATGAAAGAGTATAGCGAGTACAGGTCTCTCTCCACCTTCTCGCATTCACCGCCTCTACAGTAGCGTGACACCTCCCGGCGTGCTGCCCTTACCCGGCGACTGGTAATCTCCTTACTTAACACACTTATTACGGCGCTGGGCAGGTTGTGTGCTTCATCAACTATGAGTAGAACTTCGCTTAAGCCTGTGCCCAAATCGCTGAGGAATGCGCGCCTGATCTCTGGGTCGAAGATGTAGTTGTAGGCAGCTACTATCACGTCGGCTGTGCTGAGAGCGCGCCGTGCTAGCTCGTAGGGGCATGCCCCAGCTTCAGAGGCCCTCGCTAGCAGCTCTCGAGGGCTGAGCAGCCCTTCAAGGCTGACACTAACTTCCGAGGCGCGCCGGTGATAGGGGCAGAGCCCGCTTCTAACCAGCTCACTGCAGAACCTGAGAAACTCGTCATATGGCAGCAGCTGTACTCCCCTAACTAGGCACAGATCCCTCTTGTTCTGGAGGAATACGGCGTCAAGCTGTATGCGCTTAGTGATGGTCTTAAGCTCCCTCAGAGGAGCCTGGAACTGGGTCCGCGCTCTAACCAGGTACACCACTTTGAAGCCCCCGCGAAGGCTAGCTGCGAGGGCCCCCGTAAGCGCTGCGGCAGTCTTGCCAGCGCCCGTCGGGTAGCCTACCATTAAGTGATTTCCCTCGAGTGCACTATCACGGACTGCCTCTGCTATCTCCCTCTGGCCAGCCCTCCAGCTATTGTAGGGCCATATATCCCCTATATCCACGTTAATCGATAACGAGTCTAGTCTCCTCTTTAATTGTTCGCAGCACGAACATGGTGCGGGTTGACTCAACCCCCTCTATCCTACCTATCTCATCAAGTACCTTAGTTAGCTCCTCTCGGCTCCCCACCCTGACCTTGAGGATTGTGTAGTACTCCCCCGTCACGTCATATATCTCGTACACGTCTGGGATCTCCTTAAGCTTCTCTAACACCTCTTCGTACTTCCTCGGATCAGCTGTTAATGCTATTATGGCAACTGTCCCCTTCCCCACCTTCTCCGGATCTACTATCGCCTGAAACCTCTTGATCACGCCCTTCTTAAGCAGCTTCCTTATCCTCAGATGGACTGTAGCCTCGCTCACCCCCAGCCGCTTGGAGATCTTGGAATATGGAGTCTTTGCGTTATCCTGAAGTATCCTGAGCAGCTCTTTATCAATTTCATCCAATGCCACGCGCGACTGGCTCGACATGACTCTTCAATATATCCTAAGCGAGAGGAGATTAAAAACCCTTTACCCTATAACTCGAACTCCTCGCAGGGCTTCAGCACCACTACTTTTGTCCCCCTAGATCTTGAGGTGACTTCCTTTGCGAATACTTGGGGATCAGCTCTAATGGCTGGGAACGTATTGTAGTGCATGGGGATTACAACTCTGGGCTTCAGGAGGGAGGTGAAGACCGCAGCCTGGAGGGGATCCATCGTGTAGTGCCCGCCTATCGGCACCATAGCGATGTCAACTGGGTACAACTCTGCGTAGAGCTTAATGTCGTAGAAGAGGCCTGTGTCCCCAGCGTGGTACACAGAGCCCTCGCGGCTCCTCACTATAAAGCCGACGGGTATGCCCCGCCCAGAGCTGTGCAAGGCTGGCGTAACCACTACTTCGAGCCCTTCCACACGTGCTGGGCCTCCTACATTAACACCTACAGCTCTCAGCCCCCTCTTAGCCGCCTCAACCGCTATCTCGTGAACCGCGACTAGCGTCGCGCCAGTCCGCCTACATATGTCGAATGCTTGGCCAATATGGTCGTCGTGGTCATGGGATACCAGCACTAAGTCCACGTGACCTAACTGCTCCACACTTATGCACGATTGCGGATTACCCTCTATCCAGGGATCAAATAGTAGCCGCTTGCCATCCATCTCCACGCAAAAAGCCGCGTGCCCCAGGAACTTTACCTTCATCACTCTCAGCAGCCAGACGGTGCTTATTTAGTTTGTTTTTGTTAGTAAGTTAGATGAAAGCTGCGAAGAGCCTGTACAGGAAGAGCTGTAGCGCGCTTGAGATTAAGTAGCAGATCACTGCACCCACGAGCGCCCTGCGCGCTGAGACGAAGCCACCTTCCTGAATAGCGGCCATTAGCACTACAGCGCTCCATATGGTGAAGAAGGCCATGTGAGCCTCCAGCGCTGTTGACAACCCTGGTACTGCGCTGAGCGCAGCTGAGGAAAGGCTTAGAATCACGCTCACGTTGCGTATTGGCTGCGCCAGTACCAGCTCTATCGCCTTATAGGGAGACAGGAAGTACGCGGTAATTATCGCCTTTGAGGCTACTTCATAGAGCTTCACGCCGAGGGCGTACCCGCCCAGCACTACAGTGAGGTGCGTAGAGCCTCCCACAGCCCTGAGTGCGATCCATATGCCCACGGACGTGGCGGTCCACGTTATGAGACTGTAGCCGAGTGATAGAATGTGTAGCCGCAGGTAATACTCGTCCTCAAGCTCCCCAAGCCTCCTGATATGGCCAGTAGCGTTGACTGCCACAACCCTCAATACACCTCCTGATGACGTAACACGGGGAGGAGACAGGTGACCGCCCTTAGCCGTGGCCAGCATAACCTTAGATGCAATTACGGAGTTTCCGAAGAGATGCATAAACGCTAACAGGATCATACAGGCGAAAGGACCAGCTATATCGGGCTTCAGCGCTATCTCTGCGAATGCGGAGAAGGGGCTTATGCCCACGAGCAGGATGCGCTTGAACATCTCTTCAACGCCTACCTCCTCCCTCCCCCACTCACTCAACGATTCTCACCTCAGCTTTGGGGGCTGCAGTTCTCACGAGCTCAGCCACTAGTTGTGCCTCAGGAGATAACTTGATGACCTCAGCCCTGCCGCTGGGGTCCACTAGTATTATGGCTACGAAGCGCTTGCCATCGCCCACCAAGTACTCAAATGAGTGCATCCTAACGCTAAATCCGTGCTCCCTGAGGTGCCACGCTATCTTAAGCCTCGTCCTCAGGTCTAATACTGGGTACACACGCCCTCATAGGTCGGCGAGCTCAGCGCCTTAAAAATTTGACAGTTCTCCCCCCGATGAGGCAGAAATCTGGCACCTAGCTCTCCTCCGCCTCCGGAGCCCTTGGCCTACTTCCCAACATCTCTGCTAGCTCCATTCCACCTTAGTAGCTGAGCCGTACGAAGATGCCTCTCTACCCTGAGAGGATGCAGCAGCCCCAGGCAAGAAGTTATCAGCTAGAGGTACCACCCGCACTAGCTCATCCAACCTTGCCTCTTAGCCTAGGGTTTGGGTACTCGAGCATGCTCCTTCAGTCCTACTCCGAATCAGCGCCTCCTCCAATGGATCCCTTTTAATGAATCCCTTGGCCTCTTCACAATAGGGGGTCAGCGAGATCGGTGCTCATCACCTTATATCAGGGCGGAGCTCAACTCCTTCATCCCCCTTTAGAAGATAGTCGGCGCTGCCTTAAAGGATGCCGGGCTTATGAGAGCGGGGTGCCTAGTCTGGATTGCCGAGAGACGGTAAGATTATAATCTAGGGTGGATTCTTGCAAGGGGGGTTTAAGTGCCTTCGATGAGGGTGTTAGTGGGGGGCCTGGTAGTCGCGCTCGCAGCCGTTGCCTCAGCAGCCTTAGCATGGATTGCATGTTACGAGGTGAGGGCGTGTGAGGGCAGTTCTCAGGCTTATACTGGCTATGCCCTTATAGCTATCCTATCGCTCCTCATACTATCCTTGATCCACGTCGTATCTGTCAAGCTTCGGAGGTGATTTCAAACTCTATCTTCCCTACGGGCTTTAGCTCGAAGACCTCTATCTCGGCTCTCACGGGTACGAAGACCCCGTCCTTAACATAGTAATACAGCGAGATCCTCCCCGCCTTATCGGACACCCCCTCCTCACTAGTCTTCTCGACTAGCATCCTGGCTAGTCTAGTCCAGTTCTCCTTTGAGGCCTCCCTAACGTCACCTCTCTCCTTGGAGTAGAATGTTGCGTAGAACCACCTCCTCACCTTGCTTATCGCCCCCCTTACTGTGGGGGTTAGCGTGGTTCTAAACACCTTCAGCTCCTCCTGCCCCATCTCCTCATGAAATTAGCCTCCGAATTATATCTCTATCTTCTGAGCCTCACCAGGGCCTATCCTTAAGGCCTAACCTGAAGGCGAGGTAGTTCGTGGCTAGGTGTATGGGGGGAGTGAGGAGGAGGAGCAAGGTTACCGTTAGGGGGCTTAAATCCCCGTACGTCAGCTGGTAGCTTGCCAGCGCTACCACGAGGAATGAGAGCTGGTCCAGCAGGGGCGCTGGGTCACCACGCCTTAGCCCTAGCCTCCTCTTGAGAAACGAGCCTAGCGCATCGCCCACCATTGAGCCCATAGAGAGCGTGAAGGCTCTGCTCACATCGCTTAGGCCTAGAGGGCTCAGCAGCCATCCCATCAGCGTGCCCGCGAGCACTCCTGACACGAAGCCTTCCACGCTCTTGCCATCGCCCAATAGTCTGTGCCCATCCGGGAGCTTCAGGCCGAAGTCGAGGGGATGGGTACGCCCCAGTAGCTTGGCCACGAGTACTGGAGTCGCATTGGCTATGTAGCAGGGCAGCGCTATAGCCGCCAGGGACTCGGCCAGCTCCATGGTGAGGCCCATCGCTTAGGGGAGGATCGCTAGATTAAGCGTTTTCGTGCTAAAGCGATTAATAGGCGGCGTGCGACTGTATCGCGGGATGGCAGACGCCTTTGTGGAGTTCCTCAGAAGGGAGGCTTCGAGGACTAAGGTGAGGAGGATAGGGTCAGCGCTTTATATAATCGAGGGAGAGAGGACTGAGAGGAGGTACAGGCTGCCCACGGACTTCATTGACGCGATACTGCTTAGGCGAGAGCCTGGCGAGCACGTAGTTGTTGAGAAGGGCCTCATAAGGGAGCTGAGGTATCGCATAGATGAGCTAGAGTCAGAGGTGAAGAGGCTTCGGCTTAGGAGTAGGGTGCTGGAGGCCCTCCTGGCAACATGTATCGTAGCCCTTATTCTCAGCCTGTTTAGGTAGCTGGCGCGGCGGCTTTTAATAGCACTGCTCGCTTATCGTGATGGAGTGAAGGGGTTAAAGGCGTACGTCAAGCGGCTGGAGGACGAGGTCAAGCGGAGGTTTGTGGGGAACGAGGAGGCTGTACACGTGTTGACGCTCAACCTACTCCACGAGAGGTCAACAGCTCTCATTAGGGCTCCGAGGGGGAGGGGTAAGTCCACGCTAATGCTGTTATTCCTGAGGGGGATCTTTGGTGACGACTTCGTCGTCATCTCAGGGGCCTCTGAGATAAAGAGAGGCGAGGTGATAGCTAGGCTTCACATCCCCTCCCTTGAGAGGGAGGGCGTGGAGAGGGTGATATGGTCTGCCTTTGTAAAAGCACCGGGGAAGGGCATAGACGAGGTAAATAGGCTGAATCCCTATACCGCGTCTAACATCTATCACCTACTCCAGTTCGGTGAAGTGTGGGCATATGGGCAACGCTACGTAGTGGGTGACTTCGTGTTATTTGCTAATGAGAATCCGGGTGATCCCACTACGTTCACCCACCCGCCTCCTTTCTATGACAGGTTTGATGTCTCCGTCCAACTCTCCGCGCTTAGCCTGAGTGAGAAGTTCAGGCTCCAGAAGCTGACTGAGAGCTATGGCTCTATCGTGGAATCAATGCCACAGGTAATTGACTTTGATACGCTGAGGGAGGCGAGGAGGGAGGTGGCAGAGGTGGAGGTCGATGTGGACCTTCGCGCGCTCATGAATGTGCTAGTGAGGGATTTACAGGCCTGTGTCAGAAACAGGGACATAAGCCGCGTGAGACCTCCTGCCCTCTGCGAGGGTTGTCACTTCGTACATGGAGTTTGCAGCATGGTTAGGGAGGGGCCGAGTGAGCGCGCAACTCTCGTACTCCTCAACCTGGCAAAGGCTAAGGAGTGGCTGGACGGGAGCGTAACTGAGGACGACATCTATAGGCTGGCGGTCTACGCCCTGGCTCACAGGATGGAACTAGTCAGGCATGATAGGGGGGTGGAGGAGCTCGAGAGAGTGCTGAGAAGACAGAGAGAGTTGAACGAGGAGAGGAGGGCTAGGAGGCAGTGGGCTATTCTCGAGAGGCTGTACCGAGGATTCAGCAGGGACCTCTACAAGCTGGCGAAGGAGATAGCTGTTGAGGACCTGGTGTTCGCAGAGGAGCTTATGAAGCTTGAGGAGGAGTGGCTGGCCAAGGGGCTCGTAAGGCCGGAGGAGACTATAAGGCAGAGGCTGATGCTGGATGGTGAGCTTTGACGAGGTAACAGAGCTCTTCAATAGGGCTCGCGCCGAGATGTTCCTCCCACCAATGGACGTCAGAGTGGAGGCGTGGGAGGGACGGGTAGAGGTTAGCGTAAGGGGCAGAGTCGCCCAGGTCCGGGTGCCTAGGCGCTTACTGGGGGATCCGGAGGGCGGTCCGTTACTGCTCTGGTACTTCAGGCACCACTTGGCTCACATGCATTACTGTCCCTACAACCTGAGAACTGTGCAGACCCTCGCCAGGGCAGCTTATGAGGAAGTCAGGAGCTGGAGGCATGCTCACAACGCTGTCAGGTTATTCTCCGATCTGCAGGTGGACCTCCTCTACCTGCCCCTGAGGTACAAGCGTCCGCCACTCCACATCTCGGATGAGTTCTACTCGAGGCCCAGGGGGCTGGATGCGCTGCGCTACGCTGCCTATCGACATGTGTACGGGGACATGCTCAGGGGGCATAGGCTGGACAAGGATACCTTGTTCTACGGGTCCCTACTTGCCGAGGTCATACTGAGCTCCAGGCCATGGGTGGCTAAGGTGAAGGCCGTCGCTACAGTGCTCAGGAGATTGCAGGACCTGGGTAGGGTGAAGGAGTTGAGGAAGCGCGCTGGCAGCGACGTGCCTCTCTCTGAGGACTTGGAGATAGACTTCCTCAGGGAGGCTAGGAGAGCGATGAGAGGGATAAGGAGCGAGGAGGAGGCTAGGGAGATGTTCGAGCACTGGCTCAGAGGGAGGGTGGACGTGGAGGAGCTGAAGGAAGAGTTAAAGAAGGCGATCAGGGGAGCGCGGAGGGGGCGGGAGGAGAAGGTTGAGGCACCCACTCCTGGCCGCGGGAGGGAGGGTGAGGAGCCCGAGCTGCCATCCACGCTCTCTAAGCCGCTGACTAAGTTGGGCGATCTTGAGGAGGCTATCTGGAGGGCGCTATGGTATAGAGCTCGCGCCGAGGAGTTCATAATAAGGTACGGCGGGAGGCGCAGGAGGGGTACTTGGGCCATATACGCGTACCCCGACTTGTGGATGGTTGAGGATGATATAGAGGACTTAGATGTGGAGTCGAGTCTGGAGGAGGGCCCGCTAATCCCGGAGGAGACGACGCTGAAGCCTATTAACCTACCCTCCCCCTCAGGCGAGGTGATAGTACAGGAGAGAGCGCCCACAGTATTGGTGGTGCTGGACACTAGCAAGAGCATGTTGAGGGCTGTCGAGGACGCAGCGATCGCCGCCTTTACAGCTTATTTAAGCGCTAAGCGTGCTGGCGGCAGGACGGCCGTGATAAACTTCTCGACTAAGTACCTGGCAGTTGGGTGGGGCGAGCCGGACATTAGGAAGGAGCTAGCCCTGGCCTTCGCTCAAGGTGAGCTCACGATACTCCCCCTAGGGGGCATTAAGCGGCTGATAAGCGAACTGGAGCCAGGCGAGGAGGTGATGATAATAATAGTTACTGACTGTGGATGGCAGAACTTGAGGGAGGCGCTGGGATTCCTCGAGGATCTAGCCTCTAGGGGGCATCGCGTAGTGGTCCTCCACATTGAGGGGTGGAAGTATCCTAAGAGCGTTGAGGCGGTAGCGAGGAGTAGGAGGCTCACCCTTTATAGAGTTAAGGAGCCTTCAATGCTCAAGTACCTGACGCTAACTGAAACGCTGGGGGAGAGACAGCCTTTTAAGACTTGGCAAGCGCGTTCTCGATAGCCGATGAGGGACCTTCAGTGGGCTGAGCGGTGACGAGTACCCGGCAAGGCCGAGGTGAGGGTAACTGGTGTAGCGCGCTCAACTACTGAGCCGGTAGCAGTCTTCCTGACTCGTAACACCACGTCAGCCGCCTCCTCAAGCTCGCTATCATGTGTAACCAGCACTAGTTGGGGGAACTCATTCCCCTTAGCTCCGAAGAGCCTCCTTATAGCGGTCACCAGCCTCCTCCTCCTAACATCGTCTAGATGCACTGTAGGCTCGTCGAGCAGCATTACGCCTACCCGCCCTCCTGAGAGGGCTTTGGCTATGGCGAGTCTCAGCGCTAGGGCTAGCGCCACCTTCTCGCCTCCACTGACGGTGTCCACAGACCTAGCGCCCTCACTGTCCACCACTAACACCTCATAATCGTCGTTCAGCTTCACATCAAGCAGGTCTAGCTCGAACAGCGATGCGAAGGCACGCAAGTGTCTCTCTACCAGAGGCCTAGCCCTCGCTCTAAGTTCCCTCTGAAGCCCATCCTTGCTTATCAACACTCTAATCCTTCTCAGGAGTTCTATGAAGCGCTCCAGCTCCCGCACCCTAGCTCTCCTCGACTCAAGCTCCCTCAGCTCCTTCTTCAGCCTCTCCACCTCCCCTCTGATGTTCTTTAAACGTTCGTAGAGGAGCTCTAGCTCACGCTTAGCGGCCTGAGCCCTCCCTATAAGCTCGCTCTTTCTCTCCTCTAGCTCACTGACCTCCTCCTCCAGTTTCCCAAGCCTCTCACGCTCCTTCTCGAGCGATGCTAGCTGGCTTTTAGCTTCACGCAGCTTCTCCTCGAGCTCCGCCAAGGCTCCTCTAAGCTCGTTTACGCTCGAGGCAATGCGCCTCAGCAACTCCACCTTGCCCTTAGCCTCCCTCACGAGCTTCACAGCCTCCTCTGGATCTCCAAACTTGCCTAGCACGCTGGCCAGCTCGCGCCTCCTCTCCTCAAGTGCCGTCACCCTGCTCCTGAAGGCTTTTAACCTCTCCTCAAGCTCCTTTACTCGCTTAGCGTGCTCAGCGAGCCTGGCCCACTCTATCCTGAGCTCCTCAAGCTCCCTAAGCCTACGCTCTATAGCGTGGCGCGAGGGCTCTGTGACCCCTAGGGCCTGGAGCTCTGGGGTGAGCCTCCTCAGCTCCTCCACGAGCCCAGCTCTCTCCCGCGAGATGCGCTCTATCTTCTCAGCGAGCACGCGCATCTTAGCTGGATCGAGCCTGGAGGCAGTCTTCATCTTGGCCTCAACCCCTTCTAGCTCTCGACTCAGCTCCTCCTCCTTCTCGTTAAGTGCCCTGGCGCGTAGGTGTAGCTCCTCTAGGCTCTCACTGTAGAGCCTCAGGAGCGCCTCCTTTCTCTCTACAGGGAGGGGAGATCCGCATAGCGGGCATCTATCACCAGCTTTCTCGAGCTCCGCTCTCCACCTCTCCAGCTGAGCTATTAAGGCGTCCACCCTCCTTGCCTCGCTCCTCAAAGCCTCTAGCTTGCGCCTAAGCTCCTCCCCTCTCCTCTCGAGCTCCTCCTGTAGAGCAGATACCTCGTCGGCAGCCTCCTTGAGGTTGACTCGCCTCCCTACTACAAGGCTGCACTCCTCAAGAAGGGCCTTAGCTTGCTCCTCAAGGCTTTTAAGCTCAGTCGCCTTAGCTGTGTACTGAAGGGTTAGCTCCTCGAACTTCCTCTTCACTTGTAAAAGCCTTCGGTAGGCCTCATCGACCCATGAGAGCTTTAAGGCTCTCTCAGAAGCTTCCCTAGCCCTCCTCAGCTCAAGCTCGAGCTCCTCAACCCGCTGTAGCTCTACCTCAAGGCTGCTCATTAAGCTCGCGTACTCCTCTGCCACGCGCTCCAGCTTGAGTAGGTCCTCAACTACCGCTAGCTCCCTCTTAGCGGCCTGCGCCTGAGAGAGTAGTTCGCTGAGCTCCCTCCGCTTAGCCTCTAGGCTCTGGACCCGCTCGGAGAGTATGGCTGCCCTCCTCTTAATCTCCTCAAGCTTCCTAACCGCCTCCATGCGGCTCTTAAGCTTCTCTCCAACCTCCTTGAGCTCTCTGAGCGTACGCTGATACGAGCGTTCAACCTCGGCTATCTTACGCTTAATCTCCCTTTCCTCATAGGCCAGGCGCTCCAGCTCCTCCCTAACTCTCTCAGCGCCAGCCAGCTCCGCCCTCTCCCTCTCCAACTTTAGCTCGAACTGCTTTATCAGGAGGGCCATGGCGCTATACGCCTTCTCGAGCTCCTCCACACCCAGGAGCTTGGATATCAGCTGTTTCCTCTGGTAAGGGTCGACGTCTAGGAGGCGCGATATCTCGCCCTGCCTCACGTATACTGCTGTCAGGAACATCTGCCTGTCCATCCCCAGAATCCTCCTAACCTCTCTATCGACTTGTGTAGGGGAGTAGGCCAGTAGCTTCCTGCTATCCCCATCTAGGGCGTAGAGCCTGGCGTCGCTAACTGCCCTCCCCCTGGCTCTACGTCTTATCTCCCTCTCCACCAGGAATCTGCGACCGCTTACCTCAAACTCTAGCCTAACTAATGCCCGGGACGCGCCACGCCTGATGAGTGAGTGTAGGCCGCCTCTGCCAGCCTCCCTGTACAGGGCGAAGCATATTGCGTCCAGTAGCGAGCTTTTGCCAGCTCCATTCTCCCCGACAATGGCTATAGAGCCCTCGGGAAATTCTATGTGTGTCCTCCTGTATGATAGGAAATCCTCCAGCTCGAGGCGCCTGATGATCATAGCTTCCACCTCTTCCAGACACCCTCCTCGAATACCCTCTCGGCCTCCTTCACTGCCTCCTTAAAGCTCTCTTCATCACCTCTGCTTAGAAGCTCCACCAGTGTCCGAACGAAGGAGTACAGCGAGGGATCCTTGAGTCTTTCTCTCAAGAGGTCGTCGATGGATAAGCTCTCGATGGTCTCCACAGTCTCGCTCTCACCTTCTTCGATAAGGTGAATACGCACGTGTAGCGAGTAACTGGCCAGCGCTCTGGCGAGGAGCTTCTCGACACGCCCCCTCTCCACTCCGCTCCCCCTTACTTTGAGGTGTACTAATGGCTTTCTGCCGCTAAGCCTCCTCACCTCAGCTAGTATGTGAGCTCTCTGCCTCTCAAGATCCTCATACCTAACCTCGTACACCAGCTGAGGCCTCACCGACTCGAGCTTAATGAAGTGGAGTATGGGCTCATCCCCGGATAGATCGACTATGTAAAAGCCCCTCTCACTGCTCCTAATTACCTCTTGGACGTCAAGGTACTCTATTGAGCCAGGATAAGCCACGACCAGCCCCTCACGCTTAATGACGTAGGGATGGTGGAGGTGGCCCATGGCGTAGTAGTGGAAGCCGCGCGGCAGCTCACTTAAGCTGAGTTCGCTTATCATGGGGTGGGCCTCTCTGAGCGCCTGGTGCAGGAGTAAGATCCTCTTCCCACTTCTCCTGGCGGCCTCAGCCTCGATCTTCGCTAACCGTCTCAGGAGGTCGCCCCTGAAGGTGGCTGGGATATATTCCAGCCCAGCTATGCAGAGCCCGTCTGCCTCTACGACGGGCTGGTTGCGGCTCAGCATCACGAGCCCTAGGTAGTCGAAGAGCACTAAGGGAGTTAACCCTCGCCTCCTAAGCATGTCGTGGCCGCCTGGGACGGCGTAGAACTTGACGCCAGCGCCATGCAGCTTCTTGAGTTCTTCCTGGAAGACCTTGAGTGCCCTTATTGGGGGCCGTGGGCTGTGAAACACATCACCGCTGTGCAGCACAATTCTCACGTGTTCCTCAAGTATCCTGTCTACCGCCTCTCTGAAGCACTCGTATACGTCCAGCTCCCGTTCCTCAAGGCCGTACTGGGACGCCCCCAGGTGGGTATCGGCTAGGTGTGCGATTAGCATGGTTACCACCCTTCTCTCAAGTAGTCCAATTCTGGCTCTGGGTTTAGCGCCTTAGCCCACTCCGCGAGCACATCCAGGTCTTCGCCGAGCCTCCTTCCCCTGAATCTGTCTATCTTAACGAGGGCGGGCACCTTGATCATGGGGCCTATGACTACGGCCTCTCCCACGTTGAGTGATGAGAGCTGCTCGAGCAGGTCCTCGCTCAGGAGCTCACTGGCCTGCTGCACATACCTCTGATCGCTGGGCTCCACCAGGCGGAGGATTATCATGTTGTTGGCTTGGGATAGTGCGTCGGAGTCTAAGGCCTTAGGCCTCTGGCTGACTAGGCACAGCCCTATCCCGAACTTGCGCCCTTCCCTAGCTATCCTCCCTATCCAGTACTTGGAGAGGGTGTCCCTCCCCCGCGGGGCCAGTATGTGTGCTTCCTCAAGCACCGTGAGCAGGGGGTAGGGCAAGCCCCCGCCACCCTGGAAGTAGCGCTTCCTAGCCTCCAGCACGCTGCGCAGAGTGTGGCTGACTACCACGTCAGCCATCTCCTCGTCTAGGCGCCCCAGGTCAATGACGTTCACGGCCCCAACCCTGATCTGGCTGGTGATGGGCGGGGCCAGGGGATCGAGGAGCTCTGAGTACCTCTCCTCAAACGCTTCCATCTTGTTAAGTACTGCCATTACACTCTCCCTATCCCTCTTGGGTCTTCGCCCCTCTCCCATCTCCTCGAGCATTTCCTCCAGCTTCCTTCTGATGTAGTACAGGAACTTCTCAGGCGGTATGGCGGAGCTGTAGACCTTATTTCTGGCTTCCCTAAGTGCCTCCCTGAAATATCTCTCCTGGACGTAGGCCTTAGCATCTATGTTTAACAGCTTGAGTAGCTCAGAGGCATGCATGTACACTGGGTTAAGCTTAGCTGCTACCTGGTTCAGCTTGACTGAGAACTCAGCGGAGGAATACTCGGAGTGCATGTCGAATATGAGGACGCAGCCTCCCCTCTCAACTATCCTCTCAGCTATCACCGCTACCGTGTTAGACTTGCCAGCGCCCGTGACGGCTAGAATCGCCAGGTGCCTGGATACCAGTCTATTGACATCGACGTAGACTGGGATATTGGGCTCTGAGAGGAGGACGCCTATCCTTATCCCCCTGCCGTCATCACCAAATATCCTGGATAACACCTCCTGGTCGGCTCGGAGGAGCTCAGTGCCCGGGGGCGGAGGGGTACGGGGTAGCTCGAGGGTTTCTACATCCCCCACTATCTTGACCTCTCCCTTGAGGTAGCTCGTGGAGCTCCTATCCAGCTCCCTAAGCCTCTCAACGATTAGGGGGTCGTGTACGTCCTCTGTTAGCGACACGCTACCCCTAACTAGCGCCTTGACGAGCCCGAGTACTCGCCGCCCGTCGTACTCTAGTACCACGTATTGCCCCACCCTAGGGGTAGCCTTAGAGATGAAGGTGGCGCGTGTTATCGTGGCCTCTCCTATTGTGTAGCCTATCACCTCCCGCCCCATGCCTCCAGCACCTCTCTCCCAGTTCTCATGCCGTAGAGGCCCAGTATTCTGGCAAGGCTCTCCATGTCCCTATTGCTTATCACGACATCCCTATGGGCCTTGGCCATGAAGTAGGGGTAGCCTCCGACGCTGTACCTCGATAAGCATTTCAGGATTGACGGTAGGTCTTCTTTCCTCGTGGTCTCAAGCCTAAGCACGGGCCCTCCCCTCTCCAGCCTCACGTATGCCACAGTCAACTTCAGCCCCCGGAAGAACTCCCAGTAAGCGGGGAGGCTCCCCTTCAACCTAGCGAGGGCAACTTCCCCTCCGGGCGCATAGCCAGGACCTCGCGTATAATGCTCATAGAGCGCGACGTCAGGCAGGCCGCCCGCAAGCCCGTGTGCCTCGGACTGCTTAGCTATCGCCGCCACCTCTCCCTCCTGCTCCCTGAGCACCTCGTACATCAGGGTGAGGTACTCCAAGTACTCCACAGCCAATGCCTCCTCCCTCACTTCTCTTCTCTCCTCCACCATCTCCTCTACGATCTCCTTTGAAGCCACGCATAGCTCCCCTCTCTTAACGCTATCCAGAATGCGCTCATGTGCGCTTGTATCAAGGTACTTGATGTGGGCAGCGCCACCGTACTTCCACGGGCGTACTAGCATGCTGATGAGAGAGCCGTCTAGTACAACTACACAACCCTTAAGGTCTCTCAGGGCCTTAAGCGCGAGCCGTAGCTCAAGAATGCTCATGTAGAGTCTAATTCGCTCCTCGGGCAACCAGTACGGAATTAATATGTCCACATCAGCGGCTCTTCTACACACCTCTACCCTGCCGTGCCTAGCTAGGACGCTCTCAGCGGCAACCGCATACAGCGCGTAGCCCCTATACAGTATCATGTTTCGGCTGCCATCTACGCCTACGAAAAGATAATCATTGTTGTCCACATCGTTGAATGAATGCCACGTTATCCCCGGTGGTGACCTGTCTCTCAGCCTCCTCATCTTAGCTAGCAGCTCCTCCCTTCTCCTCAGCGCTGTGTCGACAACCTCAACCAACATCCTAAGGGATTGGGGGCTTCCATGATTTTACTGAAACGCTGAGAGCTCAGTGAAAGTTAAGGAGCAATTAAGCGCTAGAGCGCGGGCCGTCGCCCTCTAGCCCTAGCTCCTCAGCGAGCCCCAATTTCCTCGCAGCTTCCTCTATCGCCCTCTGCCTCTCCTTCAATGCCATGGCTTTGCTAGCCTCGTAGTCCTCCTTCAGAGCCTCCAGCAGCTCCCTCCGCACTTGCTCTGGTGCACCCTCGAGTATCTCCTTCGCCCTCTCCACCTTACCCTCGTGTATCAGGTCTAGGAAGAAGTTCTTCAGAGGCGCTGTCCTTATCCTATCCCCCTCGAGTATCAGGACAAAGCCAGTCTCGTAGTCTACCTCCACTTTAACCACTCTCTCTCGCCGCTTTTTCAGCTCCTCGAGTGCATCTCTCGAGATCACTTTCTCCAGGCCATACACCGATGCAGCCTTCTCGACTTTCTCTAAGGCCTTCCTGCCCATGCTATATATTTCAACCAAGTCGCTTAACTTGAGGGGGAGCTCATATGTTCTGCCCCCAACTACTATAGTGGCCTTAAGGCCCTTCACGTTATCTGTCGGCATCCTCACATCTAGGAAGCCGTCGAAGGTGAAGATGGGCACGACCTCGCTCACCCCATCCGGAAAGACTATTTTTGCCCCCTCATCCCATAGCCGCGCGCTAGCTTCGCCGAGTATGAGGTGGCGCCCGCTCTCGAAGACTGGCGCGTTTACTTGGGGTGCTAGTAGCTCAGCTACTCCCTCGACACTCCCCTCCACCTCGTAAACCCTAAACTTCACCCATCCCCTCCCAGTCTTTATCTCTATAGTGCCGATGACCTTTTTAGGAAAGAGGCCCGCACCCCTTATAGCTTCTCTGGCCTCCTCCTCACTGACCTCCTCAGCTACGCCTATCCACGGCATGCCTCGTCCACATGGGCGGCCTCGCTTACTTAAGCGTGACTGAGGAGCAACTTACGCGCAGAGCGGTTTCATAAACCATAGCTTAGCTACTCTAAGGATCTCACTGGATGCGTAACACGTGAAACATGTCATGCCCTTTAAGCTCCATATACTTGCTAACCTCTTTCCCTAGCTCTAGCAAACACGTGCAAGCAGGCTAAGAAATCAATGCTTTTGAGTAAGTCGTAGGGTATCTCAAGTGGGCGGCTTAATGGAGTTGAAGGAGGTTACGAGGTGGAAGACGGTCAGAGAGTCTCCCCTCTACGATAAGGTGGGTAGGGGGAAGGTTAGGTGTAGGGTATGCGAGAGGAGGTGTGTACTGGGGGAGGGGGAGAGGGGCTTCTGTAAGACTAGGGTGAACCTAGGGGGCCGCCTGTACACCCTCGTCTACGGCGATCTCTCAGCGCTTGAGTCTAGGCCCATAGAGATAAAGCCCTTCTTCCACTTCTGGCCCGGCTCTACGGCGCTGACATTCAGCACGTGGAGCTGCAACTTCACATGCCCTTGGTGCCAGAACTGGCACTTGTCCAGGGCAGAGCCGGACCCCGCTAAGGCGAACTATGTGCCTCCTGACCGGGTGGTAGAGATTGCGGCGGAGAGGGATGAGGGGGTGTGCGTATCTTTTAACGAGCCCCTAATGCTGTTCGAGTACAGCTTAGACGTATTCAAGCTCGCCAGGTCGAAGGGGCTGTACTGTACATACGTGAGCAACGGGTACATGACGCTAGATGCTCTAAAGATGCTTCATGAGGCTGGCCTAGATGGTCTGAAGGTGGATGTTAAGGGGGGCAGGGAGGAATACCTCAGGTACAATAGGGCGAACGTAGATGTTGTGTGGAGGAATGCGAGGGAGGCTATGAGGATGGGCATGCACGTAGAGGTGGTGTACCTAGTGGTGACGGGGGCTACTGATGGTGAGGACACTATAATCGACTGCATCGAGAGACACCTCAAGGAGCTGGGCCCTGATGTTCCCTTGCACTTCACTCGATACTTCCCCGCGTTCGAGTACCATGAGCCGCCAACTCCTGTGGAGAAGCTTGAGTGGGCCTATGAGCAGGCCAGGAGAATGGGGGTTAGGTTCCCCTATATAGGGAATGTGCCTGGGCACCGTTACGAGAATACTTATTGCCCTGAGTGTGGTGAGCTCCTAATACGGCGCTACGGCCCTTACGTGCTGAGGTATAAGATGAAGGGAAATAAGTGTCCTAAATGCGGCACGGAAATACCCATTAGGGGGAGGTATGTCAGAAAGGGCTTCTTTGGACTGCTTAGCCGCCTCTAAGCCAGGCTACATCATCATACTCAGGTAGAGCCGACTCTTCGAGTCGAGCTTCTCTGGGTCCTCGACCATGTAAACGCGGCCGTCGGCGTCTCTTATTAGGAGCCTCCCATCCCTTAGCAGGCGTATGCACCTGCTCCAAGTGTAGAAGGTGACTGGCCCCTTATCCGTCACTACCCTCCACTCGTACTTGCCCTTGGCGCTGCGCACACCTAGTATCTTCTTAACCCTAGGCATGAAGTATATGATCCTTAGCACTCTCTCGAGGAGTTCCCGAGACCTCGGGTCAAGCTTCCTGTAGTCTCTGAGCATTCCTAGCTCCTCCTCATCCCTGTAAAATATCACTATTTCAGGGTATGAGTAGGGGAAGGGGCGCCTCGGCCGCACTCCACAGTACACTCGCCCCTCTATCTCTACGTCCACCTCATCTAGCCTGGCCTCTAACACGCGGACATGCCTGGGATCGAGCATCTTAAGCTCCCTTAGGATATTATCAGCGTGCATACCCCTCACTCACCGCGGCGGCACTCATCCTGGTGAGTCCCTTGAGCTGAGCTTCCCAGAGCTTCTTATACAGACCGCCGCGTCTGAGCAGCTCCTCGTGGGCCCCCTCCTCCACGATCTTCCCCTCATCCATCACGACGACTCTGTCGACAAACCTTAACGTGGATAGCCTGTGGGCTATTATTATCGTGGTCCTCCCCTTCGTGAGGCGCTCAAGCTCTTCCGTTACCTCCTCCTCAGTCAGCGCGTCAAGGGCGGCGGTTGGCTCGTCTAGTATGAGTATCTTCGGGTTCTTTAGTAGGGCTGCTGCTAGGGCTACTCTAGCTCTCTCACCTCCAGACAGCCTGGAACCTCTCGAGCCCACCTCAGTATCATAAGCCTCAGGCAGCCTCATGATGAAGCTGTGAGCCCTCGCGGCTTTAGCGGCCGCTATTACCTCCTCAGGGCTAGCATCCTCCCTGCCGAGCATTATGTTCTCAGCTATGGTGGTGTCCAGCAATATCGGGTTCTGGAGCACAATAGCCACCTGCCTTTTCAGAGAAGAACTCTTAATCTCCCTAACGTCCACGCCATCATACCTGATTGTGCCGACCTGAGGCTCGTATAGGTGCAACAGCAACTTGACCAGCGTCGTCTTACCGGATCCGCTGGGGCCCACGAGGCCTATCCGCTCCCCAGCCCTTATCCTCAGGTTCACTCCCTTAAGCGCGTAGTGAACCCCGTCATACGTAAACCACAGGTTCTCGCACTCCACCTCCCCTCCCAGCTCCAAGTCCCTGGCGTGTGGCCGCTCCTCAACCTCAGGCTCCAGATCTAACACCTCGAATATCCTGTTAGCAGCTACGGCGGCGCGCTGCAGGCTCTTGACATTCTCGAGCAGGCTGAACACTGGTGTGTAGAACATCCACATGTAGCTGGTGAAAGCCATGAGGGAGCCGAGGCTCATGGCACCGCTAAGCACCTGGAGCCCGCCCATCCACCAGACCAGGATGTTGCTGGCTGTGAAGGCGAGGCCGACGGCTGGCCATATCTCCTGCTCAAACTTGAAAACGTCCATCTGTGCTCTCTCGTACTCCTCAAGGCTCTCGGAGAACTTCTCTCTGAACGTGGGCTCCTTGCCGAAGCTCTTGACTAATATGGCGGCATTGATGGCGTCTGACACTATCGACACTATTCTCGACCATCTCCTCCAAAGCCTGTGGTAATACCTGGCAGCGAGCCTCCTGTAAATCGCGCTACCCAGGATCGCGATGGGGATGGGGAGCAGGGCTATGGCGGTCAGCCAGGGGTTCAAGGTTACAAGCGTAGCGCCTATGAAGGCTATCATGGCGGCGTTTATGAAGATCATGTTAAACGACCCAGTCATGAACCACTGTATTCTATTGACATCGTCTATTACCCTCGAGAACAGGCTGCCGCTCGTGAACCTGTCGTAATGTGAGAGGGACAGCTCCTGGAGCTTAGAGAAGACCTTGTACCTGAGCCTATTGGCCACAGCCACGTTCAGCTTGGTGCTCAAGTAGCCATTGAGGGTTCCCAGGGCTGTGTTAACTAGGTTCACCGCGAGGAGGCTGAGCGCTATCTGGGCGAGCTTCTCGACGTGAGCACGAGTCGTCAACACCTCATCAACTAGTATTTTCATCAGGTAGGGTGGGATCAGGTTTACGAGCCGCATGGCCACCGCCACGACTATGGTCGCGGCGAGCAGCGGCGCTATGGGCTTCAGGAGCCCTAACAGCCTTAACAGCACAGCCTTCGAACTCTTCCTCTCAGCCTCTGCCTTAACCCTCTTCAAGAGTTGACGCTTGAGGAGGCTGTAGGGGATCTTCCCGACTACTAAGTTGTTTATGAGGCTAACCAGATTCTCGAATGCCTTCAGCCTAGCCTTAGTGAATACCACGACGCTCTTAGGCCCCTCATCAGTGTCCAGAGCCATTACGCAGGTGTTGATGTAGCTACGGAGCGAGGCCATCGTGATCTTAGAGAGGGGGACTTCATACTCCAGCCTTTCATTTAAGACTAGTAGCCTTTTATTCGTCAGAACAACGTGCTTCTCGCCGTACTCATCGCCTACTAGGTCGGACCGGGCTACCGCTACTACCTCCTCGCCCTCCTCCAGTAGCTCCCTGAGGGGGGGTGGAAGCTCGCCACTGGAGGGGTATAGCTTAATGCCGTCATCATCCTCGTCACCACCCATACCCACCCCCCGGGTGTCGGGGACTGTGAGGCTCCTCCTATTTAAAGCTTCCGTGCGAGTTAGAGCGGTAGCCACTTAAAGGCGCGTGCGTAAGTATGCTGGCCGATGAAGAGCCATTGCAGCGCGGAGTGAGTGAAGAAAAGGTTTCCGGCCTGAGGCTCACTTAGCGTCCTCGACCCCCCTGTCAGTTATCAGGAACTTGGCGGAGGCGCCTCTCGCTATCCTTGGGGAGTCGATGCACTCTATCACCCAGGAGTCGCCACTCCTCCTCAGCAGAAACCTGTGAGTTGAGGCGTGAGCTATTATGTTCCCACCTGCGGGTAGCTTCAGTGCAGCGCCCCACGGCACGGGTTGAGTTAGGACCTGGTTGGTTATCGCTACAGCCATGTTGTAGCGCCTTGCATATCTCTTCAGCCAGTCCAGCAGGTAGTTAATCCTCTGCTGCCTCGCCGCTAGCATCTCACGGCCCTTGAACTCTGCCCTGTACAGCGCTATGATCGAGTCTACTATGAGCAGCCTAGCGCCCTCCCTGATAATGCGGGGGAACTCCTCTATCACTATCTCCTCCAGCTCATCTACGTTTAACGGCCTCACGACATAGACGTTCTCCAGAGGGTTCTCTACTCCAAACCTCTTGGCCATCGCCTCTATCCTGCTTGGGCTGAAGGTCCCCTCAGTATCTATGAACACGGCTCCTCCCCCCAGCCCACCCTTGCCAGGGGGCAGCTGGACAGTCACGGCGAGCTGGTGGCAGAGCTGTGTCTTGCCGCTGCCAAACTCGCCCGCAAACTCGTAGACATCCCACACGTACATGCCGCCACCTAATAGCTCGTCGATCGCCCTAACCCCTGTCGTAAACATGTCGCGTGTATCCAGCATCTTGGCGTACTCAGTGCCCCTAAACGCGCGCCTGGCGCCCTCACGGCTTCGCACAAGCCTGCGCGCGGCCCTGACGATGAGCATGGCCTTCTCAACATCAATCCCGGCTCTGTCCGCTAACTCCTCCGGGTTGAAGAGCGCTATGTCCTCGACGTACTCAGCCACTCTAGCTACCTTCTCGAGGGTCAGCTTGCCTACCCCGCTCACCTTCCACTCTCTAACAGGCGTTAACTCTTCGCTCATCTTACCACCACGGGCTGGCCATCAACTAGTAGTAGCGAGACCCCCTTCTTGTCGTAAACTCTTAATATCGTGTGTAGCCAGCTCCACATGCCTAGTAGCTTAGCCGCGCCCGTGACTACAAAGGGAACTCTATAGACGCTGGCAACTCTCTCCATTATGTCGAGCGCATAAAGAATACCTTCATCCACGTGCCTGGTGAACCTCTCATCGAGCTCTTCTACAAGTACTGGAGCTCTCTCAGCCTCTAATCGCCTGGGCAACTCGACTAATAGGTCCCAGAGGAACTCCTCATCTAAGCGGGCTCTAGGCTTGATAGGCTCTGGCGATAACTCGAACTCTACCCCCGACGCTAGCGTGAGGCCGGGTGATATGAGGAGCCTACCGCCAGGATAGCTGAGCTCAGCGTAGAGGGGGTGTAAGAGGATTATGTGGCTTTCAGCCATCGTTAAGAGCTGTGTCGCTCTCTCAGCTCCCACCCACTGCTCTAGCTCCTCACGCCTCAGGCACTTTAAGTGGGTCAGCGACATCAGCAGCCTGCCCACCTGTAGGTACTTCGGCCTCATGCCCTCCCCCTCTCTCCTATCACTTTAAGCCAAGGGTTGCCGACTAGCCACTCGGGCAAGCCTCCCGCTTCCAGCTTGATGCGTTGAGGCTGGCTGACCTTAGCCTCGACAGGCTCCTCTCTCTCCTTGCCTAGCCTCAGCTCCCATAGCGCCTCAAGGAGCTTCCCGTAGACGCGCTGCCCTTTAGCCGTTAGCCTGACAACCTTCAGCCTCCCATACTCCTCCACCTTAACAAGCCCCAACGCCTCTAGCTGAGAGACTACACTCTTAGCTCTCCTAGAATTCCTGTTGATATCGGATATCTTGACTCCATCGCCTATCCTGTACACCCAGTACAGCACGTTAAATTCGTTGAACTTTCTCACATGAACACCTTGTTCCAGAAATATTTAAGCATGTCACATACCTGCAATATATCGTATTCTACGCTGTCATGGACATGAGATCTTTGACTCTGGGTAGGAGTTCCCAGCCGTGCTCTATAATCCCTAGTCTGCCCTTCGCGCACTCTCTCTCCGTGAACTTCTGCACGTCATCCGGCTCAACGCCCGGCACGTGCACAGCCACAGGCACTGGATCATCGGTGTGAGCTTTGGCGCTGGGCGGCGTCGCGTGGTCAGACGTGACTATTATGGCGTATTCGTTCAAGTTTATCCTGTTGAGGAGTAGTTTAACGAAGTGAGAATCAACATCCTCGATGGCCTTGGCCTTCTCCTCGAGAAGACCGTCGTGTCCAGGCTCGTCAGGCCCCTTAAGGTGTACGTACACGGCGTCCACTCTCTCAAGCAGGCTTAATGCCGCCTCTAGCCTATCCCTGTAATCCCTAGCCTTATCTCCAGTGGGGGGAGGCACTTCGGCTACCTCCATGCCTAGGAGCCGGGCTATGCCCTTCTCCACCGGCATTTCAACTACCGCCCCGAACTTCAGTCCGAGCTTCTCAGCTATGGGCTTCACCCTGGGAAGGCTACCTCCTGAGTCTCTTAGGAGTATGGCGTTTGCCTTCAAGAGACCCCTCTTAACCCTCTCCTTGTTAACGGGATGTCGGCTGAGTATTTCCACGGCTCTCCGAGTGAACTCATTGACTAGCTCCGCGGTTCTCCTAGCCTCGGGAGTGTCACTTAGAGGCTTGCAGGGCATGAGCTTCTTCTCGTAGCTGGGCCTTGCGACTGAGATCTTGCCCACCTTAGCGTAGGCTGGATCGGTGTTGTCAACCTCGTCGGAGAGCTTGTACGTTTTGCTGCCAATTATGACGACTGCCCTATGGCCTATGGTCGCCTTGACGCGCACGTAGCCGTCATATGCGCTCAGCTTCATGCCATCTAAGGCGGCAGCCAACCTGTGCGCCTCCTCTGACTCGAGACGCCTGCCAGCTCGCCTATCTATTATCTCGAGCGTCGACTCATTGACTGTGGCAAAATTGGCTCTGAACGCCACCTCATATCCCTCCCTTATGCTGAGTCCCGCGCCTAGCGCCTCAAGAGGTCCCCTGCCAGTGTAGTAGCGGTGTGGGTCGTAGCTAAGCAGCGCGAGCACTGCTGCGTCGCTCTCAGGCGCGACGCCCCTCCCTATCGTGTACATTAATCCACATAGTGAGGCTGAAGCTATCGCGTCGAGGTGTGGCGTGTTAGCCAACTCAAGGCTGGTCGGCTTATCTGAGAGCGAGTCCGCAGCTCCATCTATTACAAGGTATATCAGCTTCATCGGGGTAAGCGGCTCTTCCTCAAATATTAACTCTTAGCTGAGGAGAGCTTGCGGGCCAGGCTTAGTGCCTCCTCCAGCATCCTCTCGATACGCGCGTCTTCACTGGGACTTGTTACGGCTGGACTGCGAACAAGCTTCAGGGAGAGGGAGCATAGCCTTTTAAGCCTCCTCCACCTAGCTCCCTGCTCGGGAAACAGTGTAGCTCTCCTCTTCACTTCGTACCTAAGCACGCCCAAGTTTAGCTCAACTAAGTTTGAGGGGAGCAGGCCCATGCTTATTAGCAGGCTTGAGGAAAGCTCGAGTAGCCCCCTCACGATTAGCTCCTTCCTTTCTCCGCAGTCCACGGACCTCACGGCTGTTGAGAGCGTGCTAATGGCAGCTTGTTCATACTTAAGTGCCAGCCCGCCCGCGTCCGTAGAGGAGAGCTCAGCCCAGGCGCTAGAGACTCGGGGCGCCAGCTCCCTAGCTACTCTGTGCAGCTCATCCTCCTCGATTATCCACGCCTCAGCCCCCCAGGGCGTCCACGATAGCCTGCTCCTCAGGTCCTCGGCTATTAGCTCGGAGTGTAGCTTCACCAACTTGGATGGGGGCCTTAGTCCCCGCTCCTCCAGGGTATTGCGCGAGATGATCCTCAACGTGCTCCACGACAATTGTCTTAGGCCTTTTCCTGACCTCACGTATGCCCTCTCGAGCGCGTAGACGTAGTTGACAAACTTTATAGCACTAGCTGTGGAGGGCTCGAGCTCCTCCAGGAGACTACACGTCATGGAGACTAAAGCGCGCTTTGAAATGTACTCCCTTCCCTTGAGGGCTTCGAGTATGGAAGGGACGACTCTCGATACCACGCGATGAGGTATCCCAGCCCTGTACAGTGAGCGCGCGAGCTTATCAGCGCTGAACTCCTCTACTCCCCCATCCTC
This sequence comes from Thermoprotei archaeon, assembly GCA_003649495.1. Classification (GTDB taxonomy): domain Archaea; phylum Thermoproteota; class Thermoprotei; order Thermofilales; family Thermofilaceae; genus B17-G15. The sequence continues at coordinate 27,950 of QMRZ01000001.1, forward strand.
GTTGACCACCTTTAGGCGTGAGGGTTCTATACCCGGTGTGGACATTCTCAGGGATGGGATCAGCACGTCGAGGATCCTTATAGCCTCCCTGCTGAGGAGTCTATCTCCAGGGCTTATGAGCCCCTGAGCCTTTAGCCTCTCGAGAGCCGCCTTGACATCGCGGGGGTGTAGGCCTAGGAACGATAGAGTGATTAGTACACGCTCCTCATCGCCGTTGAGGATGTGATAGGATAGCAGGACTAGTGCCTCCACAGCGCTTAGGCCAGCGTAGCCTTTACAGTGCTTGACAGCCCTGAGCAGGAAGCCTAGCGTAATCGTACTAGGCAGCACGCTCTTAACTTTTATGAAGTGTTGCCCTCTCCTCGAGAGCTGTGCCTTCTCGATGGGGCAGGCTAAGTGTCTCGCTAGGGCTTTCTCGAGCACTGCAACAGCCTCATCAAGGGGCAGCTCTCCAGTTCTAACGTGTATTAGTAGTAACCCACTCGTATCTTCATATTCCCAATTCTCTATGAGCGCGCCCCGCTCACTGAGCTCGTGAGCAGCCTCGTTTAGGGCCAGACTTAGAGTTGCGCCTGGGGCATGGCCAGCCTTAATCCTGTATCCGACTAGGTAATCCTCTGCCATACCTGTGTTTAACCCGCTGCAGCTGAATAAAAGCTCACATGAAGTACAGGACTACCTCCTTATACTCTCTATCCAAGGATACCGGCGCCTTAAGCAGCACGGGTCTTCTCTGCCGTAACACTTCGCCTAGTAGCTCAGGGTCTACGTGCTCCCTCGCTAGGAGCTTAAGGGGTACATTAACGCCTAGGGGGCGAGCTGGCACCATATGCCTAGTGCTCTTCGGGGGCAGTAAGACGCCGCTCCGGGCTATCTCCAGGATCTCGCGCTTAAGTGGCGTGGGAGGCAGCACTAAAATCCCCTCTCCTCCTTGGAGTGCTGAGTCGCCAGGCACATAGGTTGGCCCCTTCCCCAAAAGGCTAGTTAGCCGCTCCTCCAGCTCTCGAAGCTTAGCGTAAGCGTCGGTGAGCTCTGCGTATTCTATCCTATAAGCCTCGCCAGCGTGTATCACGGCTAAATCCCTCTTTCCCACCTCCTCCGGCTTCACAGGCTCGGAGCTGAATCCTTTAAGCAATGAACTCAGCTCACAGCTTCCCTCCACCCTATACCTCCTGGCCCACCTGTCTAGGAGCACTAGAGGGTTGGAGTAGTCGACCTCGCAGACAGTTATCCACTTGTAACCCAAGGCCTTCATTGCAGCCCACCTGTGCGTGCCATCAAGTATCACGCCGCTTGTTGCATCCACTATTATCGGGTTTCGCTGGTAGATGCTCCTCCTGAAAGCTGCCTTAAGCTCCTCCAGGTAGCTAGGTACGACCTCCTCGTGAGGTCGCAGCTCCTCAATTCTACGCACAGTCACGGTGAGCTCGAGTTCGCGCGTGCCCACAGATACTCTGAGCCTCAGCTCGGACACGAGGGTAAGCCGCGTGGACACGCTTTAAGCCTATGTTCGTGCTAGTAACTGGTGTGGGAGGACGTGAGGAACCGCGCTTAGCGGCTGTTGCCATAGTTAGGCCGGGGAGTGAGGCGCGTGTGAAACTGGACCTACTAGACGCCCTTTATCCACACGATACGAGCGTGAGAGTAGAGGTCTATAGTGGAGCGCTAGCTATTTTCAGTAGGCTTAAGCCGGGGGAGGTGAGGGCCCTAGCGGAGAGGTACCCAATAAGGGGACTAACTGCTGTCAGAGAGGCCGCTGAGGTTGCGTGCGACGCTGATCCTCGCGCTGCTATCGAGGCATTACTTAGGAGGGTTGCGGAGAAGGGTTTAAAGTTCGCTAGAGTGGAGGTGAGAACTAGGGGCTCTCTCAGGGGGAGGGATGCCGAGCAATTAGTTAAGCGCATCGTGCGGGAGTTAAGGCTACTTGATAAGCTGGGAGCGAAAGCCCGAATAGAAGTCCTGGGGCGCTATGCAGTGCTCTGCATCCTGTCGAAGAGTAAACGCTGATGTTACACGCAGAGTTTATTATGGGGGAGCTGTTATGTACACTACAGGCTCCTAGGCAGGGTCACGGTCATGTCGTACGGCGGTTCATGGCTACCGAGTTCCAAGATCTTCCGCGATGAAAGCAAGCTTCAGATAGATTATGTACCGCGCAACCTGCCTCATAGAGAGGAGCAGATACGCAGGCTGAGGGACTACTTCAGGCCTTTCCTGATGAACCCGGGCTCCATATTCGTTAGGGTAATACTACTGGGGGGCGTGGGGACTGGGAAGACTGCCGTTGCCAGGAGGTTTGGCGAGGATATAGACGGGCTTAGGGCTAGGGGCGGGGCAGTTATCAGGTTCTCATACGTTAACTGCCACGCTCACAGGACTCTGTTCTCCATTATGCAGAAGATGGGGAGGGATCTAGGCCTCAGCATTCCCCGGAGAGGATTCTCACGAGAGGAGCTCATGCACCTCCTCTGGAACCACCTCAGGAGCAGTAACGAGTACCTCGTGGCCGCGATTGATGAGGCGGACTACTTGGCCCGTACACGCGATGGAGAGGCCCTATACGACCTCACTAGGATCTCTGAAGTTGTTGGCGATAAGCTCCATAGGGCTGGCTTCATATTCATATTCAGGGATCTCTCTTTTCTAGTCACGCTGGACAGGTCTATCCAGAGCACGCTCCAACACAATATCATAAAGTTCCACCCATATACTGCTTCCCAGCTGGTGGACATCTTGTGGATGAGAGTCGAGGAGGGTGCGGTATACGAGTCCGCGGTGGACGACACTGTGATGGAAATGATAGGGGAGCTGGTGGGCTACGACAAGGGCGGGCCTGGCGATGCTAGGCTGGCTCTGGAGCTTCTCTACAGGGCTGGCAAGTATGCAGAGGAGGAGGGCAGGGACGTAATCCTCCCCGAGGATGTAAGGAAGGCTTACAGTGACGTAGTGCCCATTCCTCGCGATGTGTTGGCGAACTTAAGGCTCGGCGAGAAGCTATTGTTACTGGCTCTCACGCGGCTCCTACAGAGGAAGAAGTTCGTGAGCAAAGTTCCAATGGGTCTCTTAGAGCTGGAGTACAACGAGGTGTGTGAGGAGTTCGGTGTCAAGCCTAGACGCCACACGACGGTGTGGGAGTACGTCAGGAACCTGCATAGAATGGGTGTAATCTCGGCGGAGAAGTCGCGGAGGGGGCAGAGAGGTAGGACGACTCTAGTGGGCCTATCTGCCGTCCCCCTACAGACACTCGAGAGGGAGCTCATAAAGATGATTAAGGAGGATATCAGGCGCGGGCTCTCCTAGCCCTCGCCGAGGGCCGCACTGTATGCACGTGGAGCCCGAGGGCCTTTGCGAACTTCGACTCGGATATCCCTAAGCCCTTAAGTAGCTTCCTCCCAGCCTGGGGGTTCTCCTCGTATATCAACTTAAGGAACGGGAGGATTTCCGTCAGAGCCTTCCTAGCAGATGTGTGGCATGTCTTAGCAATGACTCTAGCTATCCTCATCCTCTCATCCCTCTGCTCCTTAGTAGCTGAGAGGGCCCTCAGCTTGTAGGGGAAACTGTACTTGACGAACTTAAAGGGGGGCTTCTCTCTCGCGCTAGCCACGCCAGCGGTCATAAGGTCGAGCGCGTAGGGAAGGAGAGTCCAGGCCTGTCTCCTCTTAATCCTGCCCAGCATCATGTCGGCTCTCGAGAGAGCGTCGTAGGCGTCCGCTATTGCTACGATGCTCGGCGAGTACTGGTACGGTATGTTCTCGTTGAGCCACTGCATCAGCATCTCATAGTCTAGGGATGGCATACTAAGCACAGCTTTAGCGGCCTCCGGGCGCTTAGCCGTGAGCACCTGCCTCACTACCTCAAACATGTTCATCTGCCTGGCCCTATAGCCGAGCACCTCCAGGTCCTCAAGGGTCACCCTGCGCCTACCCATCGCGATTGATTGTAGATCATTGATCGCGGCTCTCAGATCTCCCTCGCAGTTCCCAGCTATGGCTCTCAGCACAGAGTAGTCGCACTCTATCCCCTCCCGCCTGCAGATCTCCCTGAGCGCCCTCACCACGTCCCTGATCCCCAGCTTCCTGAACTCTATTAGCTTACACATAGATCTGAGCTGTCTCAGCCTGGGATCCCAGGGGTCATTAGCTGTGAGAACCACTGGATACTGAGACGCCTTAATGATCTCCATTATCATGTCGAGCCCCCCTCTATCCTCTCTAGGGCTTACGCCGTCCACCTCGTCTAGCAGTATTATTTTGCCTCTAGCCCCGAAGAGCGAGCCCTCGGTAGCGGATCTAAGCACCCTCCTCCTGAGAGCCTCTGATGTCCTCACATCACTAGCGTTAGCCTCTATTAGCTCCAGCCCTAACTGGTGAGCGGCTGCGTGGACTAGGCTGGTTTTGCCGCAGCCAGGCGGACCGTAGAGGAGGGCGGCCTTCTTCTCAGGCCTACCGGCTAGCCACTTATTGAGCCATGCTACAAAGGCCTTTTTAGCCTCAGGATTACCTACTACCTCGTCTATCCTCTTGGGTCTATACTTCTCTGTCCAAGGCACTATGCTCATGCTCGGCCCCTCTTAGCTCCTATTAGTGCCATCTTGGCTAACAGCGCGTTTAGCTGGATCTCATCGTCAGCGCCCTCAACTATCCTGTAATTCAGCTCACCTAGCAACTCAACGAGTTCAAGCCTAGTTCTCTCGTCGAGGTCCAGGCCGCTCCTGGCCGAGGTCACTTCCCTGTACACAAGCTTTATTACGTCGACTCCTGAGAGGCCATAAGAGTAGAGTAGTGCCCTGAGCTTCTCCCGAGCCGCTAAGAAGTTGCCTCCCAGCGCGAGTTTTATCATATCCCTGATCTCGGTAGGAGTGACCTTGCCTAGAGCCTTGTAGACCGTGTCGGCGTCGACTACCTCGCCTATGGCGGCAGCTGCCTGAAGGGCATTTATCGCCTTCCTCATATCGCCCATGCTCTCCTCCCATATCGCCTCGAGCCCGTCCTCAGTCACCTTGACGCCCTCACTCTCAGCTATGTACCTGAGCCTAGCAATGAAGTCCTCCTTCGGTATAGGCTGGAACCTAAATATCGCGCATCTCGACTGTATCGGCTCTATAATCTTCGACGCGTAATTCGCTATCAGTATGAAGCGTGCAGTCCTGGAGTATAGCTCCATGGTTCTCCGCAGCGCTTGCTGAGCATCACCGGTCATGTTATCGGCCTCGTCAAGTATTATCAGCTTGAAGGGAACCTCGCTGAGCGGAACGGTCCTAGCGTACTCCTTTATCCTGGTCCTGATGACATCGATCCCTCGCTCATCCGAAGCGTTGAGCTCCAAGGTGTTATCACGCCACTTCTCGCCGTACAGTTCATAGGCGAGGCATAATGCTGCCGTCGTCTTCCCCGTGCCGGGAGGGCCGACGAAGAGGAGATGTGGCACATTCTTCTCTCTGACGAACTCCTTCAGTCTCTCGACTATCTCCCTCTGGTCCACCATCTCATCTAGCCTCCTCGGCCTGTACTTCTCAACCCACAACTCCAGCGAGTACCGCTCACTCATCGCCTCCACCGCCCCGTAGTTATGGGAGCTACGCGTTATATAGCTAGTGTATGTCTAAGGGAGTCTTCAAATGTTAACTCATCTCGGTGCTCATCAACTTTATTACAACAGCCAAGGTTAAAAGGGCGGTAGAGTCGGAAAGGCGGGAGACCTTGAGGCGGGTAGTGGCCTTCGTGCTCGCGACTATAAGGACGGGGAAGGAGTACGATGTAGTGGAGGAGGTGAGGAAGATAGAGGGGGTTAAGGAGGTTTTCATAACCTACGGAGTATGGGACGCGCTGATCAGGGTTGAGGTGAGCTCCCTCAGCGAGCTTGACAAGGTTGTGACTCAGATAAGGGGCGTCGAGGGGGTCGAGTACACTACGACACTTGTGGGTGTCTAAAGTGGAGAGGGCGTCAAAGATAGCGAGCATACTGGTTAAGGTAGCCTCTAGAAGCGGAGTAGCTGTGAAGAGGGCTGGCCACAGGCTGTACCAGATCTACATAAGGCCTGTAAGGCTGATGGAGGAGGTGAGGGAGAATCCCGATGCGTCAGCGCCGGCCATACTGATAACCGTGGGCTTCACACTGCAGACCCTCATAGTATGTGCGCTACTGTCTGGCGTCAAGCTCAGCCTGCAGAACGCGCCCCCTGTAGACTTGCTGTCAGGCTTCTACTCAAACCTCCCGACATATGTTTTGTTAAGAGGCATCTCGCTCTTTGCGGTGTGGTTCATACTCTTCATCATATACTGGTTCGTGATGTACATACTGGGATCCCGCGTGGAAGGCTTTACGGTGTTCTCAGCGGTGGGCTACACGTTGTCCTGCCAGCTGCTCACGTTTGCCGCAGTGTTGGCACTCTACATTGCAGCGGCTTCCATGACTCCCTCCATCACGCTAGTGGGTGTGAGGGGGGTTTACCCCCAGCTATTTTCCCTAGCGGCGCACAGGTATAGGCTAGATGTGGAGAGCACTATGATAGGCGTCCCGGTCCAGGGGCTCATAGACGGCTTCGAGTACTTTGGCTCTATCTGGAGTACTCTACTGACGTTGCTCACATTTAGGATAGTGGGCGAGCTCCCCTGGAAGAAGGCAATAGGTGGAGGACTGGCAGCTGCAGCAGCGGCGTGGTTCATAGCTGGGGTCTTCAGGATCGCAGGCCTGATTTAGAAGGCCTACCAGCTAGCCCTTTATCATGCCGTATCCTATTAGGCGCCACCTGCCTCCTATCTGCCTGCTTATAGCTAGCTTCATCCCAGGATAGGCGGCGATGGGTATCCTTAGGAGCAGGTCGGCCTCATCCCCCCTTAGCCCTCTCACGAGGCCTATTGTTACTGCAGTGCCCACGTTGAGCATCAGTAGCTCGCCTCGCCTCAGTGGCTCCACCCTTATCTCCTTCTCGAGGCCCACTACCCGCTCGAGCAGGGAGTACTCCACCGTTATCTCGTGCAGAACGGGCGGCATAGAGCCGGGGCGCCCCACCACGTTCCCCATCATGTTGTCAGACTTAGTGACGCTGGGGTCGAGCTTGGTGCCGACACCTATAAGGCCTCCGGGGTAAGCAACTTCGAGATCCTGAGTACCGGACCTCAGGCTCACTATCTCGGTTATCACGGGCTCATACCTAACAGCTCCTCGCCTAGTCTCAACCTTTATGCCGGGCCTAATCTCTATCTCATCGCCCACCTCAAACTTACCCTGTATTATCATGCCCCCCAGCACGCCGCCCTTAAGCTCGTCGACGGGGGTGCCGGGCTTATTTATATCAAAGCTCCTAGCCACGAGCATTAGCGGGGGCTTGTTCGGATCCCTCTTCGGGGTAGGGATGCACTCCTCAATAGCCCACACAACAGCGTCTATGTTTACCTTATGTAGGGCTGAGACAGGTATTATTGGCGCGTCTTCAGCCCACGTCCCTGCGATGAATTCCTTTATCTCCTTGTAATTCTCCTTAGCTCTCTCCTTACTAACTATATCAATTTTATTCTGAACTATTACTATATTCCTAATTCCCGACAGCGTTAAAGCCATGAAGTGCTCTCTAGTCTGGGGGCGAGGGCAGGGCTGTGAGGAGTCTATGACGAAGAGCACTCCATCCATCAGCGCCGTGCCAGCCAGCATGACCGCCATCAGCATTTCGTGGCCGGGGACGTCCACGAAGGATATCTTGCGCACAGGCTCAAGCTCG
>QMRZ01000002.1 GCA_003649495.1 Thermoprotei archaeon
CCTCCCAGCCCATCACTTCATTGTGATCAGCCTCGGGCAGTTCCATGTAGAAGGCGTGATACTTCGCGTTCTCATTTATCTGCGTCTTAAGCCTAAGGCCCAGGGGGCTGTAGGGCTGGTACGAATATATGAGGGGCACTCTATTGTTGAGCTCAGCTGCCACCCTAGCTGGAGCGCTGTCAAGCGGGCTGCCCCTAATCCTCTCAACCAGCTTGCGCGCCCTCTCGGCAGCCTGAGGAGCGTCGATGGGCCCCGTTATGCCAGCGGCCTCAGCTATCCTAAGCACTGCGGCCAGCATGGGTGGCAGCGCGGTGCGGGAAGGCCTGCCCGGGGGTAGCTTGTAGGTGGCAGCCCCTACTCCAGCCGCCAGCTGACCTAGTAGGCCCCCCGATGTCACAGCGACTAGGTAAGCCCCCCTCCTCAAGCCCTCTATTGCCGCCCTCAGGGTCTCCATTGTGTTGCCCGAGTAGCTGACAGCTATTAGCAGAGTCCCCCTACCCACGTGAGCCGGCACCCTGAGATCCCTGACGACCTCGACCGGCGTACCCCCCCTATCGAGGAGGTAGCTGCGCAGCACGTCTCCCACTATGGCGGAGCCCCCCATCCCAAGCACGGCTACGTTTCTCCACTCACTCGGTATCTTAACTCCCGCCACGCTGGGCGGAAGCTCGATCTCTCCGTACTTCTCGAAGTATTCAACGAACTCGAGGGGCGAGGAGAGTATCAGGTCCAGCATCCGCGACTTATCATGCTCTCGGACCAAATCCTCAAACTTCATCGGGCCTGAAGAGAGGGGCGGTGTTATTAAGCCTCCGCCTCAGGCAGCAGCGCTGGCGAAGGTTTATGTCAGGCGGCGTAGTGAAGCTACTGAGTAACGTCGCTCGACAGGGGCTTGTACACCCTCGGGGGAGGAGGTGTTGGTTAGCGAGGTGAGCGTGGAGGACGTCCACCTCAGGCTCCTGCCCAGCGAGGTGGAGGAGGTGGAGGTTGTTGAGAGAGGCGCTCTAGTGGAGTTTAAGCTCAGGTGGAGGGGGGTGGTGTTCAAGCTAAAGCGCGTCAGGGTGGCAGGCAGCGTGGCTAGAGTGGAGGAGCGGGGTAGGATGGTGGAGGCGGTGATAGGCGATGAGTCGGGCAGCGTACGCGTTAGGGCTTGGGATGAGGACGCCGAGCGCCTGGCCAAGCTTAGGCCAGGAGACCTGGTCGAGGTGCTAGGCACCTTGAGAGTTTACAGGGATGAGATGTACGTGGCGCTCACCCTGCTCCGCAGGATAACGCCTGAGGAGCTGGAGTGGTACCGAGAGGCTGTGACGAGGGATAGGAGCACGATACTGAGGTACAGGCTCGGCAAGCAGGCTAAGGGCGCCTGACACGCCGCCTCTACAGCCTTTAAAATCCGACAGCACCTTAGTGGCGATGCCTTTCCGCTTGGGGCGTGGAGAGCCGGTTATGAAGCCAGATGCGCTCGTGAAGCGGGGGAGCGCACCCTCTGAGCGGGTCCTGCTGGTCTTCACGAGGTACTCGTTCAGAGTAGCGAGGCGCGTGCTCAGCGGCGTAGAGCGAGTGAGGATCCCAGCCCCCCACTGGGGGGCTCTGAGGGGATCGCTGATGGGGGTGAGCGTGTGCGTGGTGGGCTTATACTTCGGCGCGCCAGCCAGCGTCATGACTCTTGAGATGCTGATAGCTGCTGGAGCTCGCTACTTTGTGGTGGTGGGTGAGGCTGGCGCCATCCACCCCGCCCTCAAGATAGGTGATATCCTGCTACCCTCCTGGGGCCTTAGGGAGGAGGGGACCAGCTACCACTACGCGCCCGCAGACCACGTCCCCAGGCCCTCCAGGGACTTGCTAGCCAGGCTCGAGGAGAACCTAAGGAGGCTGAGGGGCAGGAGGAGGATCAAGGTGGCGGTGGGCGGAGTGTGGAGCACCGACGCGCCCTTCAGGGAGACGAGGGATAAGGTCAGGGAGTACGCTAGGAGAGGGATCCTGGGAGTCGACAGCGTTGATGTGCGTCGCAGAGTACAGGGGTGTGGATCTCGCAGTGGCGTTGGCCATATCCGATGAGCTACACGGCGAAGAGTGGAACCCCGGCTTTAAGTCACGTAAGCTAAAGAGAGCTGAGTCGCTGCTAGTTAAAGCATCCCTGGCGACGCTAGCTAGCTACTCGAGGCATAATGGGCGCTGCTAAAAGCTCACCGTATGCTTTAAGTCGGCTCACGGGAGCACAGCCTGTATGCCCTCGAAGAGGAGGAGGTCAGAGGAGGCAGGGGATCTTTTATCGTTCCTAGGGGTGGGAGAGGAGAAGCCAGTAGCTAGGGAGGAGGCGGGAGAGAGAGCCGTGCTCTCTTACATAAGGGGTAGGGGGGGCAGGGTTAGGAGGTCGGAGCTATACGCGTGGGCTAAGCGGCGCGGGATCACGCCAGCTGTGCTCTATAAGTCTCTGATGAAGCTCATGGAGGAGGGAGTATTACGTAGAGAGTTCGATGAGAGTAGCGAGGAAGTAGTCTACACCCTATCCTCTTAATCGCCTCTCACGTGAGTAGCCGTGCTCGGCACGATGTAGCAGCATACCCCGTCAAGTTTGAGTGCTTTGAGAGGTGAGTTTAATATCTGTGGGGGGCGTGAAGTGGGTGGGATGAGGAACACTCCTTGGCTGAGCGATGATTGGAAGGGGGTGACCTGACCGCGCTCGGCTGGCACGGTGAGGCAAGTGGGGAGGCGGAGGAAGAAGCCCTATCCACACGACAGCGACATAGCTGAGGCGCTGCTCAGAGTGTTGGTGGAGAAGCCACTGTTACATCCTCAGGACCTCGTAGATGAGATTAGGAGAGAGCTTGAGGAGCAGGGCTTCTACGCGGGCTTGGTGAACGCTAGGAGAGTGTGGAGGATTTACCGCAGGCTGGTTGAGAGGGGCAGGATGCCGGACGTGCTAATGGTGATGAGTGATAGCGACTACGGCAGCGAGTACTGTTAGATGAGGCTCCTGATTGCCTCCTCCAGCTCTCTCATGAGGCCAGGGTAGAAGCCGACAAATCTCCTGTACTCCTCTCCCTTATGGAAGAGTATGAGCGTGGGTATGCTCATCACCCCATGCTCGAAGGCTAGGTCGCCGTTCTCGTCAACATTTACCTTGACGACCGCGATCCTGGGCGCGTATTTATGCGCTATCTCCTCCACAATAGGCTCCACGGCCCTACAGGGGCCGCACCACTCAGCCCAGAAGTCAGCCAGCAGCACATCACATCTCCTCAACAGCTCTTCAAACTCCGCCCTGTTCACGTGGACTACGCCCTTGGGACACTCAGGACGCTTAAGTAGCCCCCTCCTGGCGAGTTCCAGGGCCTTCCTCCGGAGCAGGAATTCTAGCTCATCCTCCATGCTGCCCTCCCACTCTTGAGAGGGATTTTAAGCCTTACTCACTGTTTCAGGCGGTCAGCCCCGCCGTTAACCCTAAGGCGCAGCGTCGGTGTATAAGCCCATGATAAAGGTCGGCACCTGCGGCTGGTCTGCAAGGGGTGGCCGTAAGGCGTACTTCCAGCACTTCAACGTCATAGAGGTGCAGGAAACCTTCTACAGGCTCCCCCGGGAGGCCACCGTGAGGAGGTGGAGGGACCAAGCTCCCCCCGACTTCGAGTACACGGTGAAGGCCTGGCAGGCTATAACGCACCCACCATCCTCACCCACATGGAGGAGGAGCGGCCTCGAGATCCCTCCTGAGGCGAGAGGGAAGTACGGCTACTTCAGGCCTACAGATGAGGTGTACGAGGCGTGGAGGAGGGTCAGGAGGGTGTGCGAGGTATTGAGGGCTAAGGTCTGCGTGTTCCAGACGCCCCCCAGCTTCGGCTTCTCAGAGGAGAATATGAGGAATGTGGAGCAGTTCTTCTCCACTATAGAGAGGGGCAGCATCAAGCTGGGGTGGGAGCCGAGGGGCACGTGGAGCCAGCACCTTGATGAGCTGAGGAAACTACTGGAGAGGCTTGACGTGACACACGTTGTGGATCCCCTCCGGAGGAGGCCGGTCTATGCTGCAGGATTCACTTACTTCAGGCTGCACGGCCTTGGGGGCAGGGAGGTTAACTATAGGTATAAGTACACGGATGAGGACCTGAAGAGGCTACTCAAGGTGGTTAGAGAGTATGAGAGAGGAGGGGAAGTTTACGTGATGTTCAATAATGTATACATGTTCGATGACGCCTTGAGGTTTAAGAAGCTCTTAACTGAGGCAGGGCATCCATAACCTCCAGGCCCCGAGTGAAGTATGGCTGAGCGCCACGCCCCCGCCTAAGCCCGGGCAATAGCCCTCCACGTGCCGGATACGGGATGGTTCCAGATAGACGCGTAGGGTAGCTCACGCTTAAGCGGACAAACTTTTAGTCCCAAGAGCGCTGGTATTGTGGGAGCCTCCCATGCCCAAGGTTCGGACTAAGCTCGTGACATGGGATGAGGTCGTTGGGTGGTGCAGGGAGCTCGCCGAGAAGATCGAGAAATCCGGCTATAGGCCTGACATCATAGTAGCGATAGCCCGGGGCGGCTACGTGCCCGCCAGGCTCCTCTGCGACTTCCTGGACATCCACGACCTAGTTAGCATCCAGGTCCTGCACTGGGGCAAAGCGGCTGAGATAACGGCCGTTGCCCACGTCAAGTACCCCTACACCCTGGACCTCTCGGGCAAGCGGATCCTACTAGTCGACGACATAATCGATACAGGGGACTCCGTGATAGTCGCAAGGGACTACATCACTAAGCATTGGAAGCCTGCAGAGCTCAAGGTAGCGGCCATGCAGTGGATATCCCCCGTAGCGAAGATAAAGCCGGACTTCTACGTGGACGAGGTTAAGGAGTGGGTATGGTACCAGTACCCCTGGACTAGAGCTGAGGATACCACGAACTTCTTCGAGAAAATAGTCAGCGAGAGGGCGAAGGAGGGGAAGACTGAGTGGAGCTTTGACGAGCTAGTAGAGGAGTTTAAGGAGTGGTACGGGATAGACGTGGGCGAGGCCTACTATAGGCTAGCCCTGAGGAGGCTCCTCGAGTCCGGCAAGCTGGAGGAGCGCGATGGACGCTTGGTAGTAAAGAGCGAGTAATGGCTCAGCTCAGGGTATACCGGGATGGAGGCGTAGTTGTTGAGAAGGGGGGTAAGAGGATACTCCTCGACCCACGAGCCCTCCCCAGGACCAAGCCAGATGTCATTTTTGTGTCACACGCCCACAGGGATCATTACAGCCTTAGGGCCTTGAGGGCCTTGAGCAGGATTCCAAAGGTTATGAGCAGGGCGACCCGCGACTTGATAGACCCGAGGGGAACGCTCAGCAACGTGGTGGTAGCTGAGGCTGGCGAGGTAGTGGAGGTTGGCGGCCTAGCCCTAGAGCTATACGACGCTGGCCACGTGCTGGGGAGCCTCCAGGTGAGGGTGGATCTAGGCGAGAGCGTGGTCTTCACCGGGGACTTCAACCTGGATAGGAGGATTGTGCTGAGGCCCGCCCCCATCCTGAGGGCAGATGTGCTGATAATCGACGCCACCTACGGACACCCCAGGTACTGCTTCCCGCCCCGCGGCGAGCTGTACAGGAGGCTGCTGGCGATCGTTAAGCGATCAGTGGAGGCGGGCGACCGCGCGGTTCTAGCTGCGAGAACCCTGGGGACAGGGCAGGAGCTGACCGCACTCCTCTCACTGTCTGCTAAGCTGACGCCACTCGTGGAGCGCAGGGTGGCGGCTAGGAATAGGGTGTACGAGAAGTACGGCGAGATACTCGGCAATTACGCGGTGCTGACTAGGGAGCCCCCGCCTGGATCGGCAGCTGTAGTCCCCCTTTCAGCCAGCTCGAGGGGAGCTATACAGTGCACGGGCTGGGCGATTGAAGCGGGTATCCCCCTCTCCAGTCATTCAGACTTTGACGACCTTGTGGAATACGTCAGGCGCAGCGGTGCATGTGAGGTTTACGCGGCATATGGCTTCACATCAGCCTTCTCAAGCTACCTAAGGCGCTTCATGGGGCTAGACGCTATTCCCCTGTGACACGCTAGAAGATTTTTTAGCGTCCCCGTCATTTCAAGATGATGATAAAACCTGAGGAGAGGGCGGAGATTGGCATCATTGGCGGCTCAGGGCTTTACGATCCAGAGATTCTCGAGGATGTTAAAGAACTGAAGATATACACCCCCTACGGCCTGCCCTCAGACTTCATAATCGTGGGCACGCTGAAGGGGAGGAGGGTGGCATTCCTTCCCCGGCACGGGAGGGCCCATAGGGTGCCGCCCCACATGATAAATTACAGGGCTAACATATGGGCTCTGAAGGAGCTAGGCGTGAAGCGCGTGATCTCTGTTAGCGCGGTCGGGAGCCTCAGGGAGGACTACAGGCCGGGTGACTTCGTGTGTCCTGATCAGTTCATAGACATGACTAAGAACAGGGCTTACACGTTCTACGACGGGCCCGTGGTAGCTCACGTGAGCATGGCCGACCCCTTCTGCCCCGAGCTGAGGGAGCTCTGCATCAGGGTCGCACAGCGCTTAGGGATCACGATGCATGAGAGGGGGACTTACGTGTGCATTGAGGGGCCCCGCTTCTCGACACGTGCTGAGTCTAGGCTGTGGCGCAGCTTCAAGGCCGACATAATAGGCATGACTCTAGTGCCGGAGGTGAACCTAGCCAGAGAGGTCAGGATGTGCTTCGTTAACATAGCGATGGTCACCGACTACGACGTCTGGGCCGAGAAGCCGGTCACGGCGCATGAGGTTGCCAAGGTGATGGCCGAGAACGTAGAGAAGGTTAAGAAGCTGCTGTACGAGCTGATACCGGAGATACCCAGCGAGAGACACTGCCAGTGCAGCAAGTACTTGGACGAGGCCCTCCTCTAGCCCACATCTATTAATATTTTCCCCTGCTCTTACCCTCACATGGACTACAAGGTGAGAGACCTCAGCCTAGCCCCCCAGGGCAGGCTCAAGATTGACTGGGCAGAGGCCCACATGCCCGTCTTAGCTCGCATAAAGGAGGAGTTCGCGCGCACCAAGCCTCTCGAGGGGGTGAGGATAGGCGCATGCCTCCACGTCACCAAGGAGACGGCTGTGCTCGTTAAGACCCTGATGGCTGGAGGCGCTGAAGTGTACCTGGCTGCCTGCAACCCCCTCTCAACCCAGGACGACGTGGCGGCCGCTCTCGTGGAGGAGGGCGTTCACGTCTACGCCTGGCGCGGCATGAGCACGGAGGAGTATTACGACGCCATAGCTCGCGTAATAGCCGCTGAGCCCATGATCACGATGGATGACGGCGGCGACTTAACAGCCCTCCTCCACAAGCTCTACTACGGCGATAGAGGCGTTGACGTGGAGGTTGCGAGAAAGGTTCTCGGGGGAAAGACGCGCATAGCTGAGGAGATACTGGGCGGGACTGAGGAGACCACTACTGGCGTACACAGGCTCAGGGCTCTAGCTAGAGAGGGGCGGCTCCTCTACCCCGTGATAGCAGTCAACGAATCCAGGACGAAGTTCCTGTTCGACAACAGGTATGGAACTGGGCAGAGCAGCCTAGATGGGATAATGAGGGCCACCAACCTCCTGATAGCGGGGAAGACTGTGGTCGTAGTCGGCTACGGCTGGGTTGGGCGCGGCATAGCGATGAGAGCTAGGGGCCTCGGCGCAAGGGTAGTGGTAGTAGAAGTTGACCCCGTGAAGGCCCTGGAGGCCTACTACGATGGGTTCTACGTGACGAATATGAGCGAGGCGGCGAAGATTGGGGACATTTTCATCACGGCAACTGGGAATAGGGATGTGATAAGGGGCGAGCACATGGCTAAGATGAAGGATGGAGCCGTCCTAGCTAACGCAGGACACTTCAATGTGGAGATATCGATTAAAGACCTGGAGGAGATGGCTGTGGAGAAGCGGCGCATACGCCCTAATGTGGACGAGTACAGGCTCCGGGATGGGCGCAGGCTCTACCTGCTCGGGGAGGGCAGGCTCGTGAACCTGGCGGCGGCTGAGGGGCACCCCTCAGAGGTCATGGACATGAGCTTCAGCAACCAGGCGCTAGCCGTCGAGTACTTAGTGAGGCGGGCTGGGAGGCTTAAGCCGCGCGTATACAGGCTACCCAGGAGGATTGACGAGAGGATAGCCAGGATGAAGCTGGAAGCACTAGGGGTCAAGCTGGAGAAGCTCACTAGAGAACAGAGGGAGTACCTTAAATCATGGAGGCTAGGCACTTAGGAGGTAGACTTAAAAGAGCAGCTCAGAGGTGATGAGGGGTGGGAGGCCTCAGGAAGGAGAAGTGGATGGTATTCTCCGCGTGGCCCTATGTGAACGCAATCCCCCACCTAGGCAACATGATAGGCTCGGTACTCTCAGCTGACATTGCAGCACGCTTCCTGAGGATGAAGGGCGCGGAAGTAGTATTCGCTAGCGGCTCCGACCAGCACGGGACGCCGGTTGAGGTGGAGGCGATTAAGCGTGGTGTCGATCCGAGGAAGCTAGCCGACGAGATGCACGAGAAGGTGAAGGAGCTTTTTGAGAAGTGGATGATATCCTTCGACATATACACTAAGACGGAGAACCCAGTGCACGTGAAGTTCGTCAGGGAGTTCTACAGGAAAGTCTACGAGAATGGCTATATATTTGATGATGTCGTTCAAGTCCTGTACTGTCCAAGGGACGGCCTATTCCTACCCGATAGATTTGTAGAGGGCACGTGCCCATACTGTGGTTACCCCAAGGCTAGGGGAGACCAATGCGACAATTGTGGCAGGCTGCTAGACCCCCTGATGCTGGTGGAGCCGCGCTGCGTGATATGCGGTTCCAAGCCCGTGGTGAGGGACAGCAGGCACTGGTTCTTCGACCTCCCTAAGCTCGCCGAGATGCTTAGGAAGTACATTGAGGAGAACCCCCACCTGCCGGATAACGCCAGGAACATGAGCCTACAGATGATCAAGGAAGGGCTAAAGCCCAGGTCCCTCACTAGAGACAACAAGTGGGGCATACCAGCCCCCTTCCCAGGCGCCGAGGGGAAGACGATATACGTGTGGATGGAGGCCGTCCTGGGCTACGTGTCAGCGGTGAAGGAGCTGTTCGAGCGGCGGGGCGAGCCTGAGAAGTGGAGGGAGTTCTGGCTGGACCCGAACACCAAGAGCGTCTACTTCATAGGGAAGGATAACATACCATTCCACACCATAATCTTCCCCGCCCTCCTCATGGCATCCGGCGAGGGGTACGTGCTGCCCTGGACCGTCGCGTCCACAGAGTACTTGATGTTTGAGGGTGAGAAGTTCTCGAAGAGCAGGGGGATAGGCATATGGATAGATGAGGCGCTGGAGCTCCTCCCCGTGGATTACTGGAGGTTCGCGCTGATCGCGATGAGGCCGGAGGTGAGGGATGTAAACTTCACGTGGAGAGGCTTCCAGGAGGTTGTGAACTCGCTGATGAACGACATCATAGGCAACTTCATACATAGGGCGCTGACTCTCGTCAAGCGGAGGTTCAACTACGTCATCCCAGAGCCGGGCGAGCTGCGCGAGTGTGACGAGCAAGTACTCAGGGAGGCGTGGGGGAGAGTGGAAGAGGCGGAGAAGTTCATGTACGAGTTTAGGTTCAAGAGGGCTCTCAGTTCGATCGTGGAGGTGGCATCCATAGGCAATAGGTACCTCAATGAGAGGAGGCCATGGGAGGAAGCTAGGGATGATGCCGCTAAGACATTGTTCGTCGCCTGCAGCCTGGTCAAGACGCTCGCGATAACTCTGGCGCCGATAATACCATGCAGCGCTCAGAGAGCTTGGGAGATGCTCGGCTATGAGGGCCGCGTCGAAGAGGCTGGCTGGGATGAGGCAAAGCGGCCCGTGCGCCCGGGGCTCAGGATTAGGGACCCCAAGCCACTATTCAGGAAGATAAGCGATGAGGAGCTTGAAGAGCTCAAGGCCAAGCTAGCTAGGCTCCGTCAATCAAGGACCTCTCCGAGCAGGTGAATTGACGAGTAGCCATTGACCCTAACTTTCACCCACTCTCCAGGCCTCGCGACATCCGGTATCACAACCGGCTTATACGTATCCGTCCTGGCGACTAGCGTACCGGGCTTACCCTTATCGGTCACCAACGCCTCGACCACCCTGCCCACGTACCTGGCGTTGACCTCGGCCGCCACCTTTGCTGCAACCTCGCTTAGTATCCGAGACCTCTTCTTCTTCTCCGGCTCCGGGACCTGGCCATCCATCACGTACGCTGGGGTGAAGGGCCGGAATGTGTAGCGCGCTACATGCACCTTATCGAACCTGAGCTCCTCCACCAACTTTACGCTCCTCATGAAGGCGTCCCACGTCTCCCCAGGATAGCCGACGATGATGTCCGTCACTACGCTCACCTCCCCCAGCGCGCGCCTAAACCCTTCCACCAGCATCCTGTACTCTGCTATCGTGTACCTCCTCCTCATCAGCTTCAGGACCGAGTCATCGCCTGACTGGACTGGCAGGTGGAGGTACTTGTAGACCCTCTCATCCCTCATGAGGCTGGCTAGCCTGTTGGCAATCCTCTTAGTGAGCCAGGGCTCCATCATCCCCAGCCTGATTCTATACTCCCCATTCACCTCCCCTAGTATCGCCTCCAGCAGGTCTGGGAGGGAGACGCCTATGTCCAGCCCATAAGCCGCCAGATCCTGGCCAGTCAGGTACACCTCCTTAGCTCCTCTCTTTACGGCGTCGGCGACGAGATCCACCACTAGCTCAGGCCTTAGGCTCTTCACCCCCCTCCTCACCACGGGCTCAACGCAGAAGCCGCACGAACCAGTGCAGCCACTCTCTATGGGGACCACGTACCTTATTCCGCCCGCGTACTTTGGGGCTAGCAGCTCTCCTCCATACCTCCGTACGGCGAACACATCCTCACCCCTCAGGAACTTGGAGATCAGGCTGAGGGAGCCGGGCTCTATGAGGCTAGCTCCGGGGGCAGCGCTCAGTATCGTGTAGGGACGGACGTTAACTAAGCAGCCCACAACCGCCACCCTAACGCCCAGCTCGCTCAGTGCCCTAGCCCTCTTGAGCGCTTTATGCTCGCTCTCCGCCCTGACAGCGCAGGTGTTGAGTATGATGGCGTCCGCCTCTTCCGGTCTGTCAACCAGCTGCCCCCCCTCGGCTACTATCAGCTGTTTTATGGCCTCGCAGAGGGCCTTATTCAGCCAACACCCATAGCACTCCACGTAGACCCTCATTGCCGCCATCGCTCAGCACTACTGACTGGCAGAGAGCACTTAAAATATAGGTCTCGCTCCTAAGGCTAGGCGAGGCCGATGCGTCGCCTGCTACCAGTCCTGGCGCTGCTCTTAGCCTTGACCTGCATCGTCAAGGCAGGTGAGGAGGCGACAGTGTCCGTGGATGCCTACCTTGACGCACCCTACCTTGTTGAGAGGATTGACCTGCAGACCCCGCCACTAACGAGCTTAGCAATCAACTTGACTGGCCATGTGGGCGAGGTGGTGTATGCTGTAGCCTCGGCCGGCGAGTCCCTCTACGAGGGAGAGGTGGGAGAGGGAGTACTACGCTTCGAGTTCGGGGGGCCCGTGGAAGCAGTAAGCATTGTGCTGGTGATTAAGTGCGTAAACGTCACGGGTAGAGTGCTAGAGATGGAGGCCCCCCTGCCTCTGGCGCCCCTGAGCCATGCCTCGAGCTACACGCTGCTGTTGCGGAATCTCCCCTCCGAGCCTAATGTAGTGAACTCGACGATTAGCCTGGGGAAGGGCTTTAGCGAGAAATGGGGCCACTACCTCCGAGGAAACGGCTCCTCGCCTCCTGGAGGACTAGGCCTCGTTAAGCTCTACTCCTACATAACGACGCCCTCCCCCCTAATAGCGCGTGTCGAGAGGACGATAATAATCGAGGAGGGTGACAAGGCAACAATAATTGACAACTTCACGCTGGTGGGGCTGCTTGACGAGCCTTCGAGGACTCTGACGCTCACCTACCCCTCCACCGTACAGGTGGGGGCAGTGGAGGGGCTCCTGGGCCCCTATCCCCCTAATGGCTACAGCGTGAAGGCCCTAGACGAGGGGGTCAGGGTGACGATAAGCCTGAGGGCTCCACCCTACAAGGCCGGCGATAAGGCCTATGTGTGGGTTAAGCTACACGCCACCCTGAGAAATGAGGGGGGGCGCTATGAGATCCCAGCATTCCTCGGTCTGGGGCATTACGTCCCACTCCTAGAGGTTAGGGTTAAGGTGAGGGGGAGTGCGGAGTTCCAGGGGCTTAAGCCCTTAGAGGAGTGGGTGGAGGGCGACTACAGGGTATACGATTTCGGCTCATTTAAGCTGGTAGATGATGAGCATGCCCCAGCTCTCACAGCAACCCTTAAGCTCGCTCCTCAGCGCCCACCCCTGTATGTAGCCGCTGCTGCGGTCCTAATTGCCATGACGGCTGCAGCGGGCTACTTCCTCAGGGGGAGGAGGATTGAGGAGAGGCGTGAGGCAGTGGTAGCGGCGCTGGAGGCGCCGCCCGAGCTTGTGGGGATACTAGAGGAGAGGCGTAGGCTAATCGAATCACTGATGGATAATTGGAGGAGGCTTGAGGAGGGCAAGCTGGGCAGACACGCGTACCGCCAGATATATTCCCGGCTTAAGCGCAGGGAGAATGAGCTTAGGAGGAGAGCGGCAGCCCTCGCTCGAGAGCTGCCACAAGCAGCTGAACGGCTCAGCGAGTTCGATAGAGCCGCCTCCGCCGCTTTTAGCCGCCTATCAAGAATGGAGGAGCTCTTGAGGAGAGCCAGCAGGGGTCTAATTGAGAGGCGGGAGTACAGGAGGAGGATAGCTGAGCTAGAGAAGGAGTTCGATAACTTGCTTAGGACGCTGGAGGAGGTGATAGACGGCCTTAGAAGCTAATAGTGCCAGCCTCTCTCCAGAATAATTTTAATTCATTTTAGCGGCGTGCTTCCTCGCACTACTACACGCTTAACACGTCAAGGCTCAGAGACGGCATCCAGCTAGGCGCATAGCTAAGCCTTGGCTTCTGCCCTGATCCAGTACTGGCAGTATGGATCCCCCCTCGCTATGCACTTGACTTCTCTAGCTGTTACCTCCTCCAGCCTCTCTACATGCCACCTCGCCGCTAGCCACCCCGCTATTAGACCCCTGATGAAGTTGCCCCTAATCTCCCCAGCACCCCTGAACAGCTCACACTCAAAGCTATCGTAGACCCTGACTACGGCTTCAAGCCTAGAGTCATCAACTCTAATGAAGAAGAGCCTACCAAAACCAAGCATCTGGAATAAAGCTTCAGCAAACCTAAGCTGAGCAGCCCTATCGCTAACTAGCTGGGAATGATCGGCATACGCCTTCCTCCCAGCGTCAAAGCCTACTATGTAGAGCAGCTGGCCATAGCCCGAGCCAAACCTCTCCCAGCCACCAGCTATAAAGCCCTCATATACCTCCCTTCTAAAGATCACAGCCCTATGATCGAGTAACGTGAGGGGGAATGAGCAGGCATCAACCGCCAGTCCCTCGGCTATTGGTGGAACCACCCATGCCTCGAGGATGTAGGGCACGTGGCGTAGCTCACCACATATCTCACTCACAACGCCCTCCCTGCCCTTCATGTCAGCTATCACGATGACCCTGAGGGGCTCAGACGCAGAGATCTTCAGCTGAAGTATCGAGATGCCACGCTTCGCGAACGCCTCTGCGATACGCCCCAGAATTCCTGGGATACTCAGGGCGGCTGGCTTAAACTGTAAGTAGAATACGTGAGGGCTGGTCCCGGGCCTGTGAATGAGGCGGCCAACGCCGTATTTAGCTAACTTACGCTCGCTCCACACATTATTAACATAACATCTTGTATTTTTCCTCTTCTCCCTTAAGATCATTAGTAGTCTATTCTTGACAACTAGTCTATTTCACAACTTCGAGAAGCCGCTCATGCGTAAATTTCAAGACATAGGTAGAAGCCGCCTAGGCTCTTCTAGTGATCCGCGTGGTGCGGGGGCCGGGATTCGAACCCGGGCAGGCCTACGCCAGCGGAGCCTAAGTCTGGGCCCGGGCAGTGCCGGTCCGCCCCCTTTGTCCTAGCTCGGGCACCCCCGCCACCTTTACTGCATAGGCAGCATTTCAAAAGCCTTTTCCCCTCCACTCACCCTCATTGACTCACCATGGGAGCGGCGGTGTCGACCAAATGCCTTCCGATCACCGCTCACCGTAACTCTGTTCTCTCACTCACCGCCGCCTCTTACCGCCGACAGCGATGTTATTAAGGTTTTTAAGAGGGAGGGGGCATTCCTAGACTTGCGTGATGATGGTTTCTGGTGCTGAAAAGTGATGTTGGCTTGATTGGCTGAGCTCTACTCTAGGAGGCGCGAGACTGACACCACGTCGATCTGGCTCACGCCTGGAGCCTCAGCTAACCTCCTCTCAAGGTCTGACGTACCCCCCTCTATATCCTCAGGCATCGCAACCCAGACGTACACGGCGTTTATCCCGAATGCGACAGGCTCGACTCTAGTTTTGAGGACCTCGTAGGTCTCCGGCGGTAAGCTCCTCTTAATCGCGTCGACTATCTTCTCTGGGGGCGTCTCCACGTCCTCCGGCAGCACCCTCACAATAGCTACTACACGACCCACGGCCATCACCTAAGGCCCCACAAAGCCGCACTTGGGGCACACGTAAGTGTTACCCTGCTTCCTGCACTTCTCGCATCTCCAGATGTCCACTTCTCCACAGTTCGGGCACCTGAACCTCACTCCCCTCTCGTAGGGTGCTATCGGCTTGTGGCATGACGTGCATATGGGCATCCTCAACAGAGGCATGAGCCAACTAGGGTTACGAGACTTTATAAGTTTTCCCTAGGCCAGGGCCAGCAGCGGATCTCCCTGCTTAACCACATCGCCAGTCTTCACATAGACCTCGCGGATCCTGCCACGCTTAGGCGCCCTCACCTCCACTCTAGTCTTCATAGCCTCCATGATCACTAGCGTGGAGCCGGCGTCCACCACCTCGCCAGCTTTAACCCTCACCTCGACAACACGCCCAGTTATGGGAGCCTGTATCGCTCTCTCCGCTCTGGCCCCTACTTCGCGGCCAGTAGTTGAGACACTCCTCACTATGCCTGTCTGGAGGGAGCGGAGGAGGGTCTCCAGATCGCTTAAGCCCTCCTCCACCTCCACCTCAACCTCGTAAACCTCTCCATCCAGTACTACCCTGAACCTCCTCCTCAAGGCCCATGCCCTCTAGACAGGTATCCAGCTTGGCCGCTATCCTCCATGGGTTTACCGGCGCCCGCGTGACCTGATGGGGCCTGGCATGAGACATGAGCATGAAGCAGGCTACAGCCGCCAATATGGCCAGCCTCTTCTTAGAATTCAGAGAGCTCATACAGGCGGCACCCCGTGCTTCTTAGGCGGGTGAGGCTTCTTCTCACGCTTAGATAGTAGGAACGCGAGGGTCCTCGCCAGCACTTTTCTGGTCTCGCTGGGGAGTATCACATCATCGACATACCCCCTGCTGGCAGACACATACGGGTTAGCGACCTTCCTCCTGTACTCCTCCACGAACTGCCTTATCATCTCCTCCCTCTCCTCCGGCTCAGCCCGGGCGATCTCGCGCTTGTATATTATCTCTATAGCCCCCTCCGGCCCCATCACAGCTATCTCCGCTGTGGGCCATGCGAACACGGCATCGCCCCCCAAGTGCTTGCTCCCCAGGGCAATGTAGGCGCCCCCGTACGCCTTCCTAAGGATCACCGTTATCTTTGGGACAGTCGAGTTCGCATATGCATACACTATCTTCGCCCCATGCCTTATGACCCCCCGATGCTCCTGAAATGTGCCGGGGAGGAAGCCCGGCACGTCAACGAGCGTTATTATCGGGATGTTGAAAGCATCGCAGAAGGTCACAAACCTAGCTATCTTGTCGGAGCTATCTATGTCCAGGGCCCCGGCCATGTATGCGGGCTGATTAGCCACTATTCCAACAACGTGGCCCGCCAGCCTGGCAAACCCCACGACTACGTTAGGCGCAAACATCTCCTGAACCTCGAGGAACGTGCCTCGGTCGAATACCCTGGTTATCACCTCCCTGACATCGTAGGGCTCCATGGGGTCGTCTGGTACTATCGAGTTAAGCTCCTCATCCTCCCTCTCGGGATCGTCGCCTGTATCGACGTATGGCGGGTCCTCGAGGTTGTTAGACGGGAGGTAGCTGAGGAGCCTCTTCAAGAGCTCTATCGCCTCCTCATCACTATTTGCAACGAAGTGGGCTACGCCACTCTTGGCTGCGTGGACCTCAGGGCCCCCCAACTCCTCGAATGTCACCTCCTCTCCAGTCGCCGCCTTAACAACCTTCGGGCCTGTCAGGAACATGAAGCTGATCTTCCTGACCATAATTATGAAGTCGGCTAGCGCTGGAGAGTACACAGCACCGCCGGCACAGGGCCCCATGATGGCCACCAGCTGAGGTACGACTCCGCTAGCCATGACATTCCTGTAGAAGATCTCCCCGTAGCCCTTCAGGGAATCCACGCCCTCCTGTATCCTGGCACCACCCGAGTCGTTGAGGCCTATAATGGGGATCCCCAGCTTCATAGCGAGCTCTATCAGGCGCGCTATCTTCATAGCATGCATCTCGCCGACGCTCCCCCCCATGAAAGTGAAGTCCTGAGCGTATATGGCGACCTTCCTCCCATCCACCTCCCCTACGCCTGTGACGACTCCATCCCCGTACGCGATCCTCTCTCTCATCCCGAACTCGGTGGCTCTATGCGTGACGAAGCGGCCCAGCTCCACGAACGTACCCTCATCCACTAAGAGCTCTATCCTCTCCCATGCAGTAAGCTTCCCAGCTGCATGTTGTCTCCTGATCCTATCCTCTCCTCCTCCAAGCCTGGCTTGAGCTCTCCTTCGCCTAAGCTCCTCAAGCTTATCCAAGGGGTCTTCACCTCAGCTCCTCAACCCAGACGTCGTACACCTCCTCTCCCACCTTCACCCTGATAAGCTTGGCTCCCCTCCTCGCCATCTCGCTGGCCAGCCTCAAGTGCCTTAGTATCCTGTCGAGGAGGCGCTTACACGCCTCCCCATCGCTCTTAGCCCTCAAGTACTCGCTTAACATGCTGTACGGCACGTACCTAGCGGCTAGGTCGTCGAAGCGGCCATTCAGCTCCTGCACACCCAGGCACGCGCCCGCCCCCACTGCGGCAGCCGCCTTAAGGCCGCTCAGCGCTACGTAAGCCACGCCCCTCAAGGCCTCAACCCGCGCCCTCTTACGTGGGGGGAGGGGAAGTGCCCTCCACGACCTGTACTCACTCCCCCCGATGAACACCCTAGCGTTCCCCGTCACCGCCATCAGGGTCGGGATCCTCGACTCGAGCTCCAGCTCGCCCCTCACCTCGAGTGCGGCATTGTCCAGGGGATTGCCAACCAGCGCGTTTGATAAAGTGTACGAGAAGCCGTCGGCGGCATCACTCGCAGTGACCAGGCGCGTATCTTGCGCTGAGACTACGACTACGCTCATCGCCCTCCCCTCGACGATAGTCGATATAGTTATAGGCTCCCGCGGCACCCCCTTAGATCCAGCACACGTGGTATAAAAGGGATTCTACCTATCCCCTTAATAAAGGTCCTCCCGCCTGAGTCTGTAGAACTCCTCGTGAGGCTCCAGCTGGTACCAGTAGGCGACGCTGCTGTAGTCCGCGGCCACTTCATTCCACTCTCCATGGGGGGCAGTCACCTCTATCCACTCTCTGAATGGTACTGGGTCGGGCACGTGGAACCTGTAAGCGGCCACCTCCCCCCTCCTCTCATCCTTGTACACTAGCCCGTGGAAGGGCGCGTTGAAAGCGCCGCCCATGAAGTACCAGCCTGACAGGAAGTAGTCCTCAGTCCCCGTGGCGCAGTAGGCCACCTCACCGTCAGCGACTATCCTGACGTTCCCCTCCAGGAAGCCCAGCCCTCCCACTATGGCCTTCTTGAGGCTAAGGCCCCTCATGTAGAGGTAAGTCCCCACGTAGTGGCCTCTTCCCCTCGCCCTCAGGACTAGGTAGGGCTTGCCGGGAGTAGTCTCCCTCTCCCTGCGCCACCTAGCATGCAGCCGCCCCATGTCCCTTAACTCCACGCCCGTGTAGTAGCCTATTATGTAGTAGAAGGCGGCCACCTCCTCGCACCCCATATTCTCGACCTCGATCCTAGCCTTAGCGAATGGCATCGGCAGGAAGCAGTAAAAGCCGCCGCTGCTGAGGCCTAGAGGGAGCGTTAGCGTGTGACCCTCCAGCCCGGGCTCCACGGCAAACGCCCTGTGGCCCTGCAGGAAGAAGTCGCCGATGGGGGCCTCCACGCTGGGGTTAGTCTCACCATCCCAGTAAGCCCTCAGGATCAGGTTCCTCAAGAACCTGCGATCCCTCCCACTCACGGTCATCCACATGCTGACTATCATCCCCGGCTCGTCGAGTTTGAGGAGCTCCAGCCTCTGACCAGGCTCAATAACGTAGAAATCGATCCGAGCCTCCCTCTCCACGTCTCTCAGCACGCCCTTCCTCCTCCAATGCTCCACCCACTCAGCCGGAATCCTCCTCCTCAGGACTTCGAGCTCCTCGCTCGAGATCCTGTGCGTACTGGACACGTATCTTAGCTTAAAGTCCCGAAGCCTCGGCAGGTCTAGCAACACGTTAACAGGAGCACATGCCTCGGCCAAATAGCTTACGAATCTAGCTACGCGCCCACAGTTCTCCAGCTAGCGCCTCCACACTCCTCACGTGCTCAGGAGGCCCCCTCCACACGAGCACGTAGTCCCGCCCCTTACCCGCGTCGTGCTCGAGCAGGGTGATAATGAGGCGCCTAGCCCACTCCTCTAGGCTGGCCTGAGGCGGGGGTGGTGGCAAGACCCGCCTAAGCCGCCCACTCTCCAGCCTGTAGACACCATCCCCCTCATCAATTAGCACGAGTGCCCGCTCCCCAGCTCTCAGCCGCTCAACAGCCTCAACACCTCCGGCAACCAGCAGGAGGGGGCCATGGACAAGCCGCGCTACAGCTCTCCAGATCACGCCCTTCAACCCGGGCTTAACAGGCATGACCCTCAAGCGCGACTTACCCATCAGGGCCCTCCTCCCCTCCAGCAACAAAGCCCTTAGACGAGGTCTTGAGGCATTCTCCTCAGCGACGTAAACCGCCACGCGCGCCTCGCAGCTTGCATCGCCGTCGACGAGGAGGACTAGCCACCCCCTCCCCGCTACGCGGGGGATGGATAGCGGGGCCCTCACCGTGAGCTCTGAGCGCGGCCCCACTCGCACCTCACTAAGTACAGTGACTGCACAGGTCCTGCCGCCCACCTCCAACTCTATGGCGGGCGTGAGGGAGAGGGGGATACTCGACTTATTGCGTAGCACTATGCCTAACTCGGTCTTGGAACCCGCCGTGAGTAGGAGGGGCTTGGGGCGCGCTAGGATCTCAACAAAAGAACTATTGGAGGCGAGCGGCCTCACCGGCCGGCGCTCTCTTACTCCTTCTTCTCTAGCACTATCTCTATTGTTGATACTACTCTCTCCTTCCCAGGCTCACCAACCTTCTCACTCCCAATCTTCACAGAAGTAATGTCGACCTTGCCCTCCATGAACCTCCTAACTATCTCGGCGGCGTCAACGGCCTTCGATATCGACCTACCCCTAGCCTTGAAGATCACCCTCTTGCTGCCCATAGTGAACTGCGTCACAGCTGCAAGGACGTAGTTGGCGACAGGCTTCTGACCCACCAGTATAGTTCCAGTCTCGATCGCAGCCATGCCACTACACCTCTGGCTCTGTAGCGCCTTAGTGAGGGGGCCGCGAATATAAATTCTTTACTACTCACGCTCCTCGACCACAGCAGTGTAGTAGTACTCGCCTATGCTCTTCAGGTACCTATCCAGCCTAGACCCCTCCTTGTTGACTCGAGGCCTCAGAGTCTCGGGATCTCTCCTGAACGTAACGCCCAGCTCCCGGAGGAACTTGTTGAAACCCTTGCGGAGGCTCAGGGGGGGCGTGGCCTCGCCCCTCACCCCGGGCTCTCCCCCAAACACCATGAGGGAATCCGCAATGAAGTCCTGTGCCACTACGTCGTGCTCCACAACTAGCGTGGCCACACCCCTCTCCTGAGTCAGCCTCCTAACGACCCTGGCTACCGCGTACCTCTGTTCCACGTCCAGGTAAGCCATTGGCTCATCCAGCAGGTAGACGTCAGCCTCCCTCCCCAGGGCGGCAGCTATTGCGACTCTCTGCAGCTCGCCACCGCTAAGCTCTGAGACATCCCTCTCCATCAGCTTGCCCAGCCCCAAAGGCCTTATTAGCTCGCTCTGCACGAAGCTCGACTCAAGGTCAACTCCAGCATCCCTCAGGACGTCGCGGACCCGCCCCCTCATCTCCTCGCGCGAGATCATCTGCGGCTTATAGCTGATCCTAACTCCTGGCCGAACGCTCACCTCCCCCTCATCCGGCTCAAGCTCACCTACGAGCATTCTCACGAAGGTGGTCTTGCCTATGCCATTTGGCCCCACGACCCCAACCACCTCGCCTGCGTACATCTCCCCCGCGCTGACCTTCAGCTCGAAGCCATCAAGCCTCTTCCGAAGATCACTCCACGCGGCGACTACGGCCTCGGGCCTAGGCCTCCTCTCGGGAGGCTTGACCTCGAACTTTATCTCGTAATCCCTGAACCTGATGTTCTCCTCCCTGAGGAAGCCGCGTAGGAAGACGTTTATACCCGTCCTAACTCCTCTCGGCAGGCTAACCACCCCGTAGGCGCCCGGCTCTCCATAGAGTATGTGGACTAGATCACTGACGTAGTCCAGGACTGCCAGGTCGTGCTCCACAACCACGACGTACTTGTCCTCCTCCGCCAGCCGCCTGATGGCACGGGCCACCCTCATCCTCTCCCTGACATCTAGGTAGCTCGAGGGCTCGTCAAACATGTAGACGTCGGCGTCTCTGCACATTGCAGCTGCCACCGCCAACTTCTGCAGCTCGCCGCCGCTGAGGTGGCGCACCTCCCTATCCCACACGTTATCCAGCGCCAGGAGATCGCGGACCTCGCTAGCTACGCCCCTCTCATCAACTCTCTCCAGCACCTCCCCGACTCTCCCCTTCACGTAGCGCGGTATCCTGTCTATCTCCTGGGGCTTCCGCACAGCTCTAAGCCTGCCCTCAGAGAGCCTCTGGAAGTAGGGCTGCAGCTCGGAGCCCCTGAAGAACCTGACCACGTCACGCCAGTCGACATCCTCGCCCACCCTTCCGAGGTTGGGCTTGAGCTCGCCTGACAATATCCTAAGGGACGTCGACTTACCCACTCCATTACTCCCTATCACGCCGACCACAACTCCCCTCTTGGGGATCGGGAGGCGGAATAGCTCAAAGCCATTAGGCCCGTATCTGTGGACTAGCTCCCTCTCGAGCCTCTCCGGCAGATTAACTATGTGAATGGCGCTGAATGGGCACTTCCTGACGCATATGCCACACCCCACACAGAGACCCTCATCTATCCTAGCCTTCTTGAGCTCCTCGTCCACCCACACGCACTTGGACCCAGCTCTGTTTATGGGGCAGAATCTGACACACTCCCTGTTACACTTAGAGGGCCTGCAGAGAGTGCGCTCTACTACAGCGATCCTCAAGCGCGCCTCCCCCTACTCGCCCTCACTCTCCATAGTCTCCAGGAATACCTCGTAGTACTCCCTTAGCAGCTCCCTCTCCTCCTCAAGTTTCTCCTTCTCCCTCCTCTTGAGGCCCTCAATTACTATCAGTTTCTCCCTCTTCTCCTCCGATACCGTCTCCCTAACCCTATACCCCCTCTCCCCCTTCTCCATCTCCCTCCTATAGCCGCACCTCTTGCACACTAGATACACGTGCCCCTCTCTACGCTCAGGCGTTAAGAGTGAACCACATTTAGGGCAGAACTTCACCCCAATCCCCCAGCAGGCTGGCGCCTTAGGGATGGGCAGCACTAGTATAAATCCTTTACTACCAGCACTCACTCGAGATCCTTAGAGCTGCAAGCTGACCCCCTACTTCACGTTCACACAGCTATGTGACGCGCTCAAGTACTGTGACCGTGCACAATGATAGACCTCGAAAGCCAGGCACCCCATTTACATGTACGCGTTTGGCTGGAGGCGTGGCAATGACTTTTTAAGTGTGTAACCTCCTTTCCTAGGGGGTCAGGTTGGCCAGTAAGCCTGAGTATGTGGTGGTCACGGAGGATCTGCACAAGTATTACTTCTTGAGGGGGGAGACCGTCAAGGCCCTGCGCGGTATAAACCTCAAGATCAGGTACGGGGAGTACCTGTCGATACTTGGGCCCTCGGGCTCCGGCAAGACCACCCTATTCAACATGATTGGGGCACTCGACAGGCCGACTAAGGGCAAGGTGTACCTCGATGGGAGGGACTTGGCGACCCTGACTCCCCGGCAGCTAGCGTGGGTCAGATGCCACAAGATAGGCTACATCTTCCAGACGTTCAACCTGATACCAGTGCTGACAGCGCTTGACAACGTGATGGTCCCAATGATATTTGCTGGCGTCCCGAGGCAGGAAAGGGCGGAGAGGGCTAAGAAGCTTCTGGAGAGGGTTGGGCTTGGTGATAGGCTGTATCACAGGCCTACTGAGCTTAGCGGTGGCCAGCAGCAGAGAGTTGCGATAGCCAGGGCACTAGCCAACGATCCATCGATAATCCTGGCCGACGAGCCCACCGGAAACCTAGACCTGCAGACGGGGCTGAAGATAGTACACCTCCTCAAGGAGCTTAATGTGGAGAGAGGAGTAACCGTGATAGTAGCCACTCACGACCTGAAGATGATAGACGTGAGCGACAGGATAGTGTGGATTAGGGACGGAATGGTGGAGCGTGTCGAGGAGAGGACTGCAATAGAGCTCGGCGCCGAGGAGTTAGAGCTGGAGCTCTGAGGCTAATGCTCGACGAGTTTAATCTCGTGGCCTCCACGTATAGGGGCAGGGAGAACGAGTTACTGAGCGAGCTATGGTACTTTCTGAGAGATCTGGGGGATCCCAGGGCTAGAGCCAGTACGACAGGCCTCCCAGGGCTCACGGTCCTCTACACGAAGCTGGATCCTCTCAGAGTTGTGGAGGAAGCTAGGGAGAGAGTGAGGCGTGAGCCCTGGTACTTCAGGTACCTCCTGAAGCTCGTGCCCATTGAGGTGTGTATCCCAGCTGAGCTGGAGGCTATAAGGCGCGCTGCTCTAGAGCTAGCGGCTAAGAAGCTTAGGGAGGGTGAGACCTACAAGGTAGAGGTGAGGAAGAGGCTTACCACTCTCTCGAGGAGGGAGCTGATAGAGGCCATAGCCTCGGGCATCAGCAACAAAGTGAACCTTGAGGCCCCAGACAAGATAGTGCTGGTGGAGATAATCGGGCGCGTCGCAGGAGTCTCTGTTATTGAGCCCAAATACATACTCTCTGTCCAGAAGCTTAGAAGAGAGTCAGCGGGAGAGGTACTCTAGCGCCATCCTGGAGAGCAGGGCTTTCTCCACAGCCTCTGCTAAGTCGCCAGCGTAGGTAGCCTCGAGCTCGCGCTTCTCTAGGCCTAGGGCCTCGGCCGCCTTAGCTGCTGCCTCTGGGTTACGCCTTAGGGGAACTACTGCCGCCCTGAGCTCCCTGGCCACCTTCTCTAGATGTTCGAGACATGCACGCTGACTATCGGCTATGCAGACTATAGCTACCCGTTTAGCCCCTTCGGGGGGCCCCATGAGGGGCAGTGCCCGCGAGATCTCGCGGGTGGCAGCTGCGAAGAGCATGACTTCAACGTGGAAGCTCCTCGCGGCATTCCGCCCCCTCTTAAACGCCTTCAGCGCGTACTCAGCAGCTGTTAACACGTGCGCAGGGCCAGCCAGGACCTCGGGGTTTAAGGCTACCGTCTTAACCCCGCTGGGCCCTTCCACAGCTCTTAAGAGTGCTCTCAGGCTGAGGGGCTCTGCAAGCTCGAGTAGGGCCGCTACGGCGTAGACGGGGCCATCAATCCTCAGCTTGATTGGCTTAACCCCCTCCACTGCCCACTCCCTCGAGCACCTCCTCTAGGACGTCAATTGCCGCACTTACATCAACCCTGATCCCCAGCCTTCTAAGCTCAGCGCCCACCGCAGCTACCAGCGTTATGAGCTCCCTGAGGCCTATGGGGCCCATGTTGCCCACCCTAACTATCTTGTCCCTCAAGCCCCCGAGGCCGCCCGCCACGTATATGCCGTACCTGCTAGCCAGAGCTGCCCTCAGAGACCTGACGCTAACTCCCCTGGGGGGTTTGAACGAGAGCACAGTCCTTGATCTGTACGGCCGCCTTACGAAGGCCACAAACCCCATCTCCTCGAACGCCCTGTAGAGCGCAGCTGCACGTACCATGTGCATGCGGATCCACCTCTCCAGGCCTCGCTCGAGTATGACCGTAAGAGCGGCTCGCAGCGAGTAGAATAGCGGCACAGCAGGGGTGAATGGCGTCTCAGATCTCTCCGCGAACTTCAGGTACTTACGTAGATCGAAGTAGAAGGTCGTGGGCTCATCAACGAGCGAGCTCACGGCATCCTCGCTCAGGGAGATGAATGAGACTCCCGGCGGCGCGGCCAGGCACTTCTGTGAGGCGCCGGCGAGGACGTCTATGCCCCACTCATCCACATCGAGCTCATCGCCGCCCACGGCTGAGACGGCATCTACCAGGGTTAGTGCGCCCCTCGACTTCGCCTCCCTACACAGCTCACGCAGGTAGCTGAGCCTAACCCCCGGGGACGTGTCGTTGTACACCATAGCCACTATATCTGGCTGAAACTCCTCTAGCCGCTCTCTCATCTCCTCCAAGCTCGGGGCTGAGCCCACCTCCGCCTCAACCACCGCGACCTCTGCTCCATGTCTCCTCAGAGTCTCGGCGAGCCTTGCGCTGAACTCCCCAGTGCCCGGGACTAGAGCCCTACGCCCCCTAGCCAGATTAGCGGCTGCCGCCTCAACCGCGCCCGTGCCTGAGGCTGTGAAAACCACTACCTCGCCCCTCGTCCTTAAAACTCTCCTCAGCTTATCCCTCAGATCCTCGAAGACCTCGTGGAAGCGGCCAGCCCTGTGGCTAATCATGGGCTTAGCTGCCTCCGCCGCTACTGGCGCGGCTACGTTGACCGGACCCGGCACGAAGAGCAGATCTCCCAGCTCGCTCACGCCGTAACCCCCCGAGACTGGTATTTTAGGTCTGCCCTGGCTGCAGCGTTAAGGCTTAAATTCCCCGTGGGGACGCGGGGCTCGTGAGCCGGAGGCCCCTGATAACGCTGCTCACTGACTTCGGCTATAAAGACCACTATGTAGCTGCGATGAAGGGCGTCATACTCTCGATATGTCCCGAGGCTAGGATAGTGGACATAGCCCATGGAGTGCCGAAGTTCGACGTGAGGGCAGCCGCCTACGTGCTCAGGGGGGCTTATAGATACTTCCCCCCTGGCACGATACACGTCGTAGTCGTCGACCCGGGCGTTGGCACTGAGAGGAGAGCTGTGGCTGTGAAGTCCAGGAACTACATTTTCATAGGCCCTGACAACGGCGTCCTCTCGCTAGCGCTAGCGGAGGACGGCGTTAAGGAGGCAAGAGTGATAGAGAATAGGGATCTCATGCTGCCGCGAATCACTTACACCTTCCACGGCAGGGATATATTCGCTCCAGTTGCAGCCCACTTGGCTAGGGGAGTCCCCTTCAGCTTAGTAGGCAGGCGCTTAGAGCGCCTAAGGGAGCCAAGCTTCACAAGGCCCCTCGTCAGGGGGCGTGAGCTAGTCTGTGAAGTCCTCTACGTGGATGACTTCGGGAATGCAGCCCTTAACATCGACGAGAGGCTGCTCAGGGAGCTGGGAGTGAGCTACGGGGCGGAGCTAGCTATTGAGCTGAGAGGTAAGGAGCTTGCTCTGAAGCTACTCCCCTCCTACGGCCACGCTCCTGAGGGAGCCCCCCTCCTCCTTATAAACAGCGAGGGCTTCCTCGAGATAGCCGTTAACAGGGGCAGTGCTGCAGAAGCCTTCGGCCTCTCACCAGGTTCCAGGCTCAGGATCCGTATCCTATCCCCTCCGCCTCGACTCTGACTAGGCCATCCTCTCTCTTAACTTCGAAACGCGCGCCGGTTATGTGGCGGCACAGCCATATGGCGGTCTCTGCGTGGCCTGTGAGCTCAGCTGCACGCAGCACTGACCTCCCTCTGGCTAGCGCCATGTATATTATGAGGTTATCGAGAGCGTGGGGATCGATGGGAGCCCCAGCGCGCAGGGTAGCTGCCAGCTTCTCGGCGGCCTCCCTGCCCACGACCTCCGCGCGCTTCCCCCTCTCCCCAAGCGCGTCGCCCCCCACGATGCTCTCCTCGGATAGGGCCCATAGAACGACGCCGCTCCCCCTCCCCACTGCTGGCGTGTCAACATCAACCCTTATCTCACTCACGTAGCGCCCAAAGCCCTCCCGCCTCAAGTGCTCAACTGCAGCCCTGGCCTGCCTCTCGGCTACGTGCCTCGGCAGGTTAGCGGCGTACGAGACTCCTGCTATCTCCCTGAGCTCGCCGAGCTCCTCCAGCCTGATGGGCCTGAGGGGATAAGATGGCGAGGCCACTACCTCCACTAGGCCGCCACCCCTCGGATAGAAGCCCATCCTGAGGAGCCTGACCTCAGCCTTGACGCCAAACCTCCTGAGGAGAGGGAGGAGGACATGCTGCACGTACTGTATAGGTGGCGACCACTTAACGTTAGTCCCTCCCCTAATCCTCAGCCTAACTCCGCCCTCAGCCGCCACTAACACTGGGAGGGCCGCCTGTAGCAGGAGCGATATGCTACCTGCCGTCCCGATGTCCACCTCGATGACTCCCCCTCGAGGCCTGCCTCTGGGCTCCACCAGGACCTCCATCGAGCCTACGCTGAGGCCCCGCACCTCAGCGTCGACGAGGTCTGCTATCAGCTTCACCGCGTTCAGGTGTTGCGGCCTCAGCCCCGGGTTAGACCTTTTAGCCCTTATGTTGAACACCCTGAGCCTCTTTCCCAGGAGGGCCGCGAGCGCAACACTGTACCTGAGTAGCTGGCCTCCACCTTCCCCGAACGACCCGTCCACCTCAACCAGGCCTTTCATGGCGCGTCACCACGCCCTGCTAAGGGAGCGGCGCGGCCAGTTAAATGTTCAGGATTACTGCTCAGCTAGCCCCCTATTGACCGCACACACTCTCTGCAGGACCGTGAATATCGTGAGGGCTATCAGGACCCACGCAATTACGCGACCCGCCACCTCACTAAATGCGTAAGCGGCTAGCGCTAGGGCCTTAAGTAAGACTCGCTCCCCCCTTTCCATGAGCCCAACCCCCTTAAGCTGGAGGCCGAGGCCCTCTGCCCTCGCGCGCGCATAGCTTACAAGGTACTCCGCCGCTAGGAGCAGGAGCGCGGCAGCAGGCTCCAGGACCCCACACAGCATCATGGCGGCTGTATAGGCGGCGTCGGCGACTCTATCAGAGGTCGAATCTAGGAAGGCACCGAACCTTGTGGCAGAGCCCTTCCTCCTGGCGACATAGCCGTCGAGAACGTCGAGGGCTGCCGAGGAGAGCAGCACCAGGGCTACAAGTAGAGGCCCAGCTCCTAGCCAGGCGACTAAGGGGGCTAGGAGGGAGGTTAGGAGCGCAATCGCCGTGAGGGAGTTGGGGCCCAGAGGCACCCTAGGCCCCACAATCCGGTCGAGCAGGGCCTCAACGGCCCACCTGTACCTATTGAGCATCGACGCCTCCCTTCCTCGCCCTCAGCAGGATTATGGCCTGCGCTAAGTCGCCACCCACCTCCTCAAGCGCCTTCCTAGCCTCCTCCAACGTCACGCCGGCCTGCTCGGCCACCAGCTTTACATCCTCCTCAGTGAACTCCACCTCCTCCTCGCGGGGGACTTCGACCTCACGGCCAACGACCTGATATATCCTCTCACCCTGCACCTCTATGACGGAGACCTTGGGATCCTCTATTATCAGATCCCTGTCAGGCAGGGTCATCACAACCTTCTCACACTCCAGCTCACGCACCCTTATCCCCATCCTCCTCATCAGCCTCTGAAGCTCCCTCGGCGATAGCCTCCGCAACCTCAGCCACCTTCGCCGAGATAAGCGCGCCAAGGTTGATTACCTTTTCCCCCGCCACGATCGTGGCCACTTTGCCTCCCAGGTCCATGACTCTTAATGCTCTGTCCACGACTACGGAGTCGCTTGTCGCGATGACGTAGCTGGAGGATAGGGATGAGAGGTAGGCATCAGCCCTGCGGCTGGTGAGGGCCGAGCCGTTAAGCGAGAGGGAGGCCATTAGGCCGCGGGCAGCTCCCGCGAGCTCGCCGCTCTTGCTAACCTGTGCGTCGAAGACTATCAGTACCTCCTGAGGGCTAGCCTTAGCCAGGTACAGGAGAGTGAGGGAGAGAGCCGTCACAAGGATTGGCGTCACCCTCACCTTCCTAACCGTGGCGGACAAGTCCCTTATGAAGCCGTCCGTAGCCTCCACCAGCACATCCCCTATCAGGGCAGCTTGGACCGTAGACAGCACGTTGAAGCCATCAACTGCCAGCCGCTCTGGGACCCGCCTCACCAGCTTACGCCTCCTAGCCGTAGACGTCGTGCTGTCAAACACGCTCCTATAGAGCGCTAGGCGCTCCAGCTTGCTAAGGCCCCACCTGCCAGTTACGAGATCCAGCGCTACTCTCCTGTCATAGCCCCTCTCGAGCAGATATAGGAAGTCGGCCCCAGCCTCCACTAGCCGCTGAGTTACTGCGAGCTCTATTGGCTCAGGCCTCATCCCTCGCGACGCCCACTACCACTTCCCTTAACGCCTCCCTGAAGGCGCTAGGGTCGCTCACCCTCCCCATTACTAGATCCGCCACGCCGCCTCCCCTGCCCTCGACGCGCGCTAAGACTAGCTTGTTCAGCTCACGCGCGTCAAACCCCTCCTCAACTAGTTCGTCACCCACCTTAATCGCGTAAACCCCACCCCTATTCACCAGGCCTACTATGGAGCGGCTCAGCTGCCGAGCTACAGCTAGGGCTAGGTCCCTGACATCGCGCTCCTCCCCCTCCTCCACCACCTCCACGACGAGCTTAATTCCCGCCACCTGCTCCGCCTTAGCGGCTAGGTGCGCCGCCTTCAGCTCCAGTAGCTCCCTCCTAGCCTTCTCCAGGCTCCTCCTCAAGACCCTGAGCTCGCTGACCAGCTGCTCGACACCCTCCACCACCTTATCCTCCTCCACGTTGAGCATGTGAGCCAGCCTGCTGACCGAATCCTCGAGCCTCCACACGTGCTCCAAGGCCGCCCTGCCGACCTTGAACACCAGCCTCGACACGCCATCCTGAATCCTCTCCACCTTGACCACCTTTATCAGGCCTACCTCACCAGTCCTGGAGCAGTGCAGCCCTCCGCACGCCTCAACATCCCAGCCCTCCACCTCGACTATCCTCAGCCTAGCCTCGGGCACCACACCGCCCTGGTAGAGTATGAAGCCGTACTTGCTC
Source organism: Thermoprotei archaeon (assembly GCA_003649495.1). Taxonomy (GTDB): domain Archaea; phylum Thermoproteota; class Thermoprotei; order Thermofilales; family Thermofilaceae; genus B17-G15. Next base: position 29,426 of record QMRZ01000002.1, read on the forward strand.
TCAGCAACTGTTCTATCCTCGAAGAAGACCCTGACGGGCCTATCCTCCATCACCACCTTGTTGGCCAGCTCCTCTATTGCGCGGATCTCCTCCGGGCTTATCCTCTTGTGATGAGTTATGTCCAGCCTGCTCTGCTCAACTCCCTTCTGCGCCCCCGCCTGCCACACATGCCTGCCCAGTACCCTCCTAGCCGCTCCCAGTATTATGTGAGTAGCCGTGTGATTCCTCATGAGCGCGAACCTCCTCTCGGCATCCACCACCCCCTTAACCTCAGCCCCCTCCGGCGGGGGCTGCCCCTCACACTCGTGGAGGACCACGTCGCCCACCTTAATCACCCGCACTACCCTACACTTCCCCCCTTCCCACTCGAGGACGCCTGTGTCATGGGGCTGGCCGCCTCCCTCCGGGTAGAAAGCAGTGCTATCGAGGACCACCATCCTGCCAGCCGTCCTGAGGACCCTCGCCTTAAACTCAAGCCTCCTCGGGTCCTCGTAGTACAGCCTCCGCGTGGGGGGCAACCCCTCAGCCAGCTTCCTAGCCTCCTCCTCAATCGCGGCCGGCTTAGGCGGCGCTACCTCGTGCTTTGAGGCCAGCGATGAGTAGAAGTCGGGGGGTACCACGACCCTCACCCCCACCCTAGCCGCCTCCTCCGCCACAAGCTCAGGGGCTACGCCGTGTGACTCGTAGAGCTCGCTCAATTTCTCGGGAGGTACCTCCCTGAGCCCCCTCCTGACGAGCTCTCTAAGCAGCTTCCTCACAACCCTCTTGCCGTGCCTTAGAGCGTCTTGATACCTCCTCTCCTCGTAGCTCACTATGTCGAGTATCTCCCCCTCAAGCTCGGCGTACTCGGGGAAGTCATCCCTCCAGGCCTTCAGCTGCATGCTGACGACCTCGGCTAAGGGGATATCGAGGCCAGCCCTAGCCATGTGCCTGAGGGCCCTCCTGATGAGGAGCCTAGCTAGATAGCCCGCGCCGACATTCGAGGGGACCACGCCATCGCCTATCATCCAGAATATGGTCCTCGAGTGGTCAGCGAGCGCGTAGAGGGACTGATAGGGCATTAGCATCTTCTCGAGCTCCCTCCTCTCCACCCCGAGCTCTCTAGAGATCTCATCTAGGACCCTCACCGAGAGTGCTGGCTTCTTGAAATCCAGCTTACCCGACTTACGCGCTACTGCCTCCAGGACCGCTGGGTCGAGCTGCTCTAACCCCGCCTCCCTCCTCAGCGCGTCTAGCACCCGCGGGAATACGGCATCGTAGATGGTGGGGGAACCCCTGAACAGCCAGAGGAGCCGCTCAAGCCCGTAGCCAGTATCCACTATCCTGTTCCCCATCTCTACGAGCCTGTCATCCACCACCTTGTAATGCATGAATACGAGGGTAGCTACCTCAAGCCCTCTCACGAGAACCTCGTAATCCTCTCCCGCGTTCCCCCCACCGCTCCACCAGTCGAACTTGAACGTTATCTCCTCGGGAGGTATGTTGAAGGCCTCAGTCAACACTCTGAACGCATACTCTACAGTCTCGTTAGCCCAGTAGACATTCCTGCCCCCTATGTTGAAGGCATGGTGGGCCATCATCTCGAAGCCCGTCATGTGCCTCCCGGTTCTCCCCACGTTGTCCAGGTCCGTCAGCCTGATGCTGGGCTGCGATATCACCAGGGGGTTAGCCGGCGGCTCCACGAGGCCCTCAGTAACCCACGGCTGGAAGTCGTATATCGACGCCCCGACCAGGTAGACGTCATCCCTCCACCTAGCGACAACTGGGTACCTCCCAACCCTCGTGTGCCCCTCCTCCTCGAAGAACCTCAGGAAGCGCTCCCTAACTTCGCGCGGGCTGGCGGCGCCCCTCAGGGGGCGCCCTATGAACTCGTAGTCTACGCAGGGCTGGTCGCCGCACACATCCCTGTCCGGGTCAAGCGTCCAGAACTCACTGCCACACACCCTGCACTTCTTCAGCGTGAACCCCCTCTCCCTGAAGAAGGGGAGTCGTAGGAACTCCTCCCTTCTCACGCGATCCCCCATCTAACGCCTTATAGTTGCTTAAAGCCTTTAGCCGAATTCCGGCGATTGGCTCTTGACCAGCTCGTACAGGGCCCTAGCCTCAGCGCTAGCCCTGGCGAGCGCCGCCTCGAGAGCCCCTGGGACCGGGATTGCCGCCGATACCGCCAGCGCCATGGCTTCGAAGTGTGCCTTAGCCACGAGGAGGTCGGCCACCTCCCTGACGGGGAGACAGGCGTTTAACGCCAGGTTGACCGCCCTGCTGTGAGCCTCAGCCACCATCTCCTCGTAAGCCTCGGGCTCGACCTCGACCTCTTCCGGCTCGACAGCCCTCCCGTCCACTAGCAGCACTTTGACTTGCAGCGACATCTCTATTGGCTTAAGCCCCATCTTGTTGAGCAGCTCTGCGAGCTCCGGGGATATTGTATCGCCCTTCCTAGCCACCACAGTGTCGCTGGCTACCCAGATGCTGCCCTCCTGTATCCTTATCGGTATCCTCAGCTTGTTGAAGAGGCTTATTATCGGGCCCGGCGCGAAGCCGGTGTTGCCTGAGGGTATCACGATGTCGCTAGTCGCCTTATCGCCGGGCCTGGCCTCCCTGCTCACCTTATACCTCCTCAGGAACAGTAAGGTGGAGAAGGGGTTCTCGTCAGTGAAGATGGCAGCGTTCTGGCCCTTCAGCTTCTCCTTTAAGGCCAGCAGCCCCGGCTTCTCATCTGCCACCTTCTCCAGCGCCTTGGCGAATAGCGTGTTCTTAATCACCTTGAGGACTGCGCCACGCTCCCTCAATGCCCTCCTAGCCTCGTGGAGAGCAGGCGCCGGGACCCCCACTATGTCCACTAACAACACGTACTTGTAGCGCTTGAGCAGGCTCGCGTACTCCTCAATCCTCTTAACCTTACGCTCGGGGTAAGGCCTCGTCCTGACGTAGCCGACAACCCTGCTCAACTCACTTCACCCTGACAGGCGGCCCCATAGTCAGCTTCACATAAATCTTCTCTATGTTATAGGGCCTGAACCGGCTCAGGAGGAAGTTCAGGACCGCCATCGCATTCTCGGCAACCTCCTTGGGATCCTGCTCCTCGCTGCCTATCCTGCACATCACTTGAGGCTGATCCCTGAGCCTGATCCTGATAGACCTCTTAGCCCTGTCTATCAGTGGCTTAATGTCAACCGTTGGCGGCACAGGCTGCGGCATCTTGCCCCGGGGCCCCAGGAACCTTCCCAGCAACCTGCCCACCAGCGGCATCATATCAGCCTGCGCTATGAAGACGTCATACCTCTTAGCGAGCTTCTTAGCGTCCCGCTTGCTGGCAGCCACCTTCTCCAGCTCCTCCCTAGTAATCACCGCGTCAGCCCCCGCCTCCCTAGCTCTAAGGGCCATGTCACCATCAGCTATCACCGCCACCTTGGACAGCTTGTTCGGCGGCGGGTTAGGGAGCGCTATCAGCTGTACAAACCTGTTCTCAGGCTTCCTGACGTCTACATCCCTCAGCTTAACTATCAGCTCATAGCTCTGAGTAAACCTCCTCGGCTTAGCCAGCTTCTTAGCCTCCTCAATGGCCTTAACCAGAGCCTCGACCTCCACGCTCACCCGGCCCCCACCTCACCCTCGTACTTGGATATCAGGTCGTCGTAGACCCCCTCCTCCACTTCCCTAATCACCTCCTTCGGGCTCTTACCCTCAACCCTCACCCCCATGCTCTGGCACGTGCCCAGGACGCACTTCACAGCTCCCTTAAGCGTCTTCGAGCCTATGTCTTTCATCTTCATCGCAGCTATCTTCACCACCGCCTCCATCGAGATGTTCCCGACGAACTCGTGACCTGCCTGCCCCGACCCCTTCTCAGCCTTCACCTCCCTTATTATCAGGGCCGCGGTCGTCGGCGTCCCAACCTCCACCTCAAAGGTCTTCTTCTCGAGATCTACAGTGACCTTGACGGGCACCCTCATGCCCGCGAAGTCCTTCGTCAACTCATTGATCCTCTTAACAACCTCTAGCACGTTGATTCCGAGGGGGCCCAGGGCCGGCCCTATCGGCGGGCCGGCCGTCGCCTTACCCCCATCCACTAGGAACTGGAAGGACTTGGTCTTCGCCATCAGCCCCACCTCACTTCAGCGGCAGGAACATTGAGGAGCGTGTCGCCTTAAGCCCAGGCTCGCCGTGCTTCACCTCCTTGCAGGTGGGCGAGAACTCGCCGAGGTAATGACCTATCATCTCCGGCGTTATCTCCAC
>QMRZ01000003.1 GCA_003649495.1 Thermoprotei archaeon
GAGAAGCTCTTCGTTAGGACTTTTAGCTCGCCGTAATAATTGCGGTAATGGATCTTTAGTGTCAACTTATAGGCACCCGGCTTAGTGGCATTGAAGGAGAATGGAATAGTAGTCGGTGTATAGGGGTTTAACTGGCCTATATACTCGTGGAGCCTCCGGAGCGGAGTCAGGCCTGGAGGGAGTATTAGTGAAACATTAACGCCTAGTATAGGCTTAGATCCTAGGTTCATCAGGGTTATGGAGGTTAGAACCGTAGACCCCGCTGAAGGCTCGTGAGGGATGATCTCTACGGCGGTTACGGTGATGTTAGTCTCCTCGACTATGATTAAGTAAAAGGAGTCCCTTATAGACCTGTATCCTCCATCCACACTCCTGTAGACCAGCGTATAGTATATCGTCCTCATGCCTGTCTCCCCGTAGGGGACTCTCACCTCTACAGGTATCCTCAGCTCATCTCCTGGCCCTACATCTCCTAGCTCTATGATACTAGGCTTGATCACTATCATAGAGCCCTGAGGCGTCATTAGGTAGAGTGTAGCGTCGTGAAGCTCCTCCTCACCCATATTCCGAATACGTAACACCGCTCTGCTAACATGCATCGAGGGAATCGCTAACGGCTCGAGAGTAACCAGTACTAATCCTCCCGTAGTCACAGGAAACATGAGGGATACGTGGTCCTCCCTAAATGCGCCAGCTTCATCCACATAGTTCAGAACAGCTGTTAGGGTGACAACATTAGACGTCGGTAATACTTTGAGAGCAAGCTTCTTGGTCTCGTTAGGGAGTAGGCGACCCAAGTAGGCTCTAAGGGGCAGCTCGGATCCCACTAGAGCTGCACCCGCCACATTTAATGAGACCTGGAGATCGTCGATTTTCGAGAACCCTTTATTGACTATCCTTAGAGTCACTTCATTTACGGTGTTTGGATGCAGGCTCTCTGGGCGGATCTGTACAGCGAGGATGGGCTCATAGGTGTAGTTAAGCCTCACTGATAGTGTGGAGGAGCCTGGGATCGAGAGAACTGTGTAGCCCGCCCCCATGGGGCGGGCTGTAGCCTCGTAATTTACACTTATCTTAAGCTCACATGCCCCGCTCAGCTCAGTGAAATTTAATGCTACTTCGACGCTCTTAACGCCTCCAGGAGGCCATGTTCCCAGTAGGATTGGCTGAGGGGTAAGCACGGTGGCACCATAAATACAGTCAACGTAAGCCCTACATCTCAATAATACATCGTTCCCGTAGTTAGCTAGGTAAATGCGCAATACTCCGACACTGCCGGGCCTTTCCGGAACTTTTACCCAGGTGATGGAGGTGAGCGTTAAATAGGGAGTCGATGTATACTTAATGCCCCTTCTGGGCTGAGCAGTAGTCAGGGAGGATAGTAGCAGCACTGCTACCATTAGCGGCAATAGCACGTCACGCGTCTTCACTCCTCCTCACCCAGCTTCCTCAGCATCTCAGCTAAGGCCTTAACTCTCTCCCTAGCCTTCTCACCCAATCTTTTCTCGTTGGAGTAGTCTCTGAGATAATTTATGTAGGCCTCAATGCTGTCTAACACCTCCTCGGGGCTCTCAGGAGGCAGTAGTAGCGCTAGCTCACCAGCTACTGCCTCCCCCCTATCAGTTAGCTCGTATATCCTCATGCCTCCTACCTCCTTAGACTTCACCAGCCCCTCCTTCTCGAGCAGTTTCAGGAGAGGGTATATGGTGCCGGGAGAAGGCCTCCACAGCCCCATGCTCATCCTCTCTATTTCTCTTATTACTTCTATCCCGGCCATGGGCCTCCTCTTAAGCAATGCCAAGACTATGCTTCGCAGCAACATCCCTCTCCTAGCTATTAGATGCAACATATCGATTATCGATATCTATTTTCGATATATAAACGTGCCGTTTTCCTCTGGGAAATCAGACTTCCTCGCTGCTCGAGAATAGGAGAGAAGCCAGTAAGAGCAAGAGGAGGAGTATTGCGACCAGCTCTCCAAAGTCTATTCCAAAGCCTGCAGCTGGCAGTACTGCATAGAAGAGTAATACAGTGAATGTGAATGAAGAACCAGCGATAGTGGATAGCTCTAATACCCTCCTCTTGACGTATCCTCGATCTATGCAGCGCCTCGAACGAGCCACTAAATCACCTACCTCAGCTAGGTAGATCGTGAAGAGGAGTATAGCACAGCTCCATACCATGTTTTCCGCATTAATGCTGTACTGGATGAGCCCCGGCAACTGGAGGGCAACAGCCACTGCTAATAGGAACCTCCTCCCGGTCAGGATGCCCAGCGTGTAAGGCACCGCCGAGAGGGCACACACTAAGGCTAGCGGCGTAGGCTGGAAGTACCCCATTACGAGTACTGTAGTTATCCACGCTGCGAGCAGCAGCGCCTCTAGAACACTCATTTCGCCCACCTCCTCACTCTAACCCTCTTAAGTAGAGGAGTTAAGGGAGCTCGCAGGTCCCAGTCAACGACCTTGCAGGTCCTACTCAGGGCTGTGAGCAACATCTCCCTCTCCAGCTCGAGGAGCCTATAGGCAGTCAGCAGCTGCCCTCCTTTCGGATTGGAGAAGGGATTGGGGGATATGACGAGAACCTCGTACTCCGTGGAGATCTCACGGATGGCTGATACGATATCCCTATCTAGTACGGGCGATATCAGGACTACCTGTGCATGAGGCTTCAGCAGGTAGTGAGCCAGTGTGCGTAACACATAGCTTAAGGGTAACTGCTCCCCCATTCTGAGCTCGGCCAGATGGTACAGTACCCTCAAAAGCTGCCTCCTTCCAAAGCCTGGCTTCACCCAGGTTCCTCCTTCTCCCCTCGTTAGTAGCCCCACCCTATTACCCGCCCTTAATAGGGCTAAGGCCAGGGCAGCAGCAGCCGATACCTCATGCTCCAGAACTTCTTCGGCAAGCTCATCCTCTATAACTCCACTCCACCCAGCATCCACAACTATTAACACGTCCGTAACACGTTCCTCCACGAACTCATTTGACATGAGCCTACGCAGCCTAGCTGAGGCCTTCCAGTTAACCCTCCTAAGCTCATCCCCCGGCACATACTCCCTCACTCCGTAAAACTCGGTTCCCCGCCCACTTCTCCTCGATAATACTTCTCCCGGCCAGACGCCGGTGTACTTCGCTCCGAGAGGAGCGCCGCTAACGCTGCTGAAGCGCGGGAATGCCGCTACCCTAGCTTCCCCACAGACTACGTACTCTCTCTTCCAGAGCCCCATGGGGTCGCTTAACTCAATGATCACAGGGCCAATGACGTATAGTCCCCTAGAGGGGGGGCGTATGACGTACTCGACATCTTCAGCGTTAATTAGGTAGAGGAGTACCCTATTACTTCCGTGCACTACGGGTACTTCCTCATTAACGCAGTCCTTAAGCTCCATTAGGAGAGGCCTTCCCTTGTTAACAACCTTAAGCTTCACCGCTACTTCCTCACCAGCAAATATCTCGTTACTCTCTACCGCGCGCTCCACTCTCACCTTAGCTTGTGTCCTCGCCACAAGGCTTGAGAGCCCAGCCATTAGCACAAGCGGTATGGTTAGAGCCGTTAACTTCCCACACCTGTATAAAACTGAGAGAACTAGCAGGCTAGCGATGAGTGTCAAGTATAGGCAGGCCTTAATGGTGTACACGCTGCAACCCCTTAGGCACAGGCACTGTTGCTAAAACATCTCTTATGATGCTCTCGGGGCTTACCCCTCTCACCCACATCTCTGACTTAAGGACCAGCCTATGAGCCAGGGCCTCGACAGCAACTGCTTTGACATCATCGGGTATCACGTAGTCACGCCCCCTCAGCACGGCGTGGGCTCTGGCGAGTTTTAATAGAGTCTCAGCCCCCCTAGGGCTCACGCCAACCTCCACCTTGGGGTGCTGTCTAGTGGCTCTGACCAGCTGCACTATGTACCTCAGGATATCCTCATCAACGTGAACCTCCTCCACGGCTTCTTGCATCTCCAACACTTCCTCTCTACTTACCACTGTCCTGACTTGCACGAAATCGCTCTTCCTCTGCACCCTCCTCCTTAGGATCTCCGCCTCCTCTTCCTCGCTCGGGTAGCCTACTCTCAGCTTCAGAGCGAACCTGTCTAGCTGCGCTTCAGGCAGGGGGTACACCCCCTCATACTCTATTGGATTCTGCGTCGCTATGACTATGAATGGCTCTTCAAGCCTGTGCGTCTTGCCATCTAACGTCACTTGCCGCTCCTGCATTGCCTCAAGCAGCGCTGACTGCGTCTTAGGCGGTGCTCTGTTAATCTCGTCAGCAAGCAGTATGTTGGTGAAGATGGGGCCCCTCCTCAGCTCGAAGTCTCCTGTCTTCTGGTTGTAGACGTAAGTGCCGGTTATGTCGGCGGGGAGGAGGTCAGGCGTGAACTGAACTCTCCTGAACTTTAAGCCCATCGTCTGTGCCAGAGTCTTCGCCATCAGAGTCTTAGCTAGCCCAGGGTAGTCCTCTATGAGAACATGTCCTCGAGATAGAATAGCTATGAGCAGCTTCTCGATGACTCCTCGCTTGCCCACTACCACACGCTCGACTTCCTCTATAACCCTCTTACACACCTGGGAGACCTCCTCTATCCTCATCTCCACCACGTCAGTCACCCTATAATCTCCTTATCCTGTCTATAATCTCGTCGACCTCCCGGCGCGACTTTAGCGTTAGATCCCCTCTGAGAAGCTTCCTCAGCTTCTCATCATTGACGTACTCTGAAGCTCTTTCCTCTAGCGTGGAGGGGGGCAACCCAGTCCTCAGCGACAGCTTCTCAAGCAACATCCCCTTCAGGATGTAGCACACAGCATTGCTAGTCTTAGGGAGCCCTCTTAGGAGCCTGTGTAGCACAAGTACTCGGGGAACTCTAGCTCTCCTCCTTCTCGCCCGTCTAGGCTCCGCTACTATTAACCAGTGATCTACCAGTAATTTGATAGCTGTGAGTATGGCTATCATTGAAAGCAGTAGCCAACCCCCCTCGCGGCTTACTGAGTACACAGCCCTAGCTAACACGGTAATTAGGAGGAACGCTAGGCCAATCTTCAAGTAATTAGCCCACTTCACTTGCCACACCCAGCCTCGATAAATTATTTTTTAGTTCGATGAAGCACACCAGGGCTTCACGCCTCATATCCTCATCCACAGTGTGCGAGCTGTATCTAGCTTCCTCGAACAAGCTTACTAGTCTCCTTAAAGCATTAGAGCTATTCATGCCGAGTATTCGCTCAGCTAACTGGGCAACTTCCCTGGCTGTCAAGCTTCCCCTGACATCTAACCCCCTCCTCTGCAACAGCGAACATAGCCTCAGGAAGTATCCTATTATAGCTCTCCTCGGGTCTCCCCCCTCCTCCAATTCTCTCGCAGCCAACTCTGCGGCCTGAATCAGCTTTAAGATCTCCTTAGACTCCTTCCTGGCCCCTTCTCCCGAGCTTCGTGCTGCATAAAGTATCGTGATGAGGAGGACGCCTATCAGGAGAGCTATGAGAGGCTCTACTGGCAACTTCTCTGTGCCGGGTATGGGCAGGCTAACTACGCGCACGCCTCCGCTGGGGGGAGTGGTAGTCGGGCTAGCTCCCCCAGTTCCACCTCCGTCACCACGTACTACAGGGCGGAGACCTGTACTTTGGTTAACCTGTAACAGCTGGCTGGGACCCCTCAAGCTGTAGACCATCTTGAAGACTAACGCGAAAATTAGAATATAGGTAGCAAGTAGGATGAAATCCTGTAGCCAACTCCTCCTGCCTAGGAGTCTGCACCTCCTAAATAGCTCTCTGAAACCCTCCCTTAGAAGGAGTAACGATGTGGTAGCTAACACCAGTACGATGATAAACGCCAGCTTCAGGGGGAGTAAGGGCAGGGGTATCACTAGCGCCTCTCCCCCTCCAACTTCAACCCCCACGCTGAGAACTGAGGCTAACGCCGCGTAGACCGCCGCTACTATAGGGGCTCTCTTCACCGCTCTCCCAGAGCTGTTAACCCTTTAAAAATTACCCGCATCGCCATCTACTAACCGGAAATAATATTTAATATGTTACTTATTGATATAGAGGGGTATGGAGATGTATAGTGATAGGGGAGGGCTCACCCTACTAGCAGCTCTAGCAGCGATAAGCCTGGTGGGATCAGCCACTGGCGTACAGAGGGTAGTGCTGCCAGCCCGCTTAATGGGGTTGAGCCTAGCGTTGCCCATAGTGGCCTTCGGCGTATCAAAGTCGCTAATTGAGGTAGTTAGTGGGGTAGTAGCGGATGAGGTGGGGAGGCGTGCTGCCTCTATAATAGGGGTGCTGGCATATGTTGGCGGAGCCTGGCTGCTCTACAACATACCCACCAGCGGAGGCGCAACCTTAGCAAATCTCTTGATCGGAGCGGGCGAGGGCCTGCTATTCACGGCTATAGCAGTGGCTGTAAGCGACCTGCTGGGAGCTAGGGAGGCCGCTAAGGCGCTCGGCCTCATGGAGGCTTTTGCTTATTCTGGATATGGAGTAGGAGCCATACTAGCTGGGACGCTGTGGCAGAGGGGTAGCCTTAACACAGTGCTGGCGTACGCGGTCGCAGCCCCCTTAGCTGCACTAGTGATACTGCTGACGGTATTTGAGGAGACTAGGCAACTGATAAGGAGGGAGAATATGTTCGAAGGATACACCCTCTCCCTACTCCAGGCCTACTCGCTGATGTTATCAAAGCCCAGCCTGGCTACCGCTCTTGCCACCGCACACCTGTCAAAGCTCGTGGACGCCTCCGTGTGGGCTCTCCTGCCCCCCCACCTTATGGGGATAGGTCTCGATATAGGTGGCGTGGGGCTAGTCACGGGCGCGTTCCTAGTACTCTGGGGAGTCGCTATGCCCTGTTGGGGCACACTGTCGGATAGAGTGGGTAGGAAAACCATGATAGCATCCAGCCTGGGGCTCTCAGCGCTTCTAATGCTGTGGTTATCTGAGAGCCGTGGGCCATTAGACTCAGCCCTCATATCAGCGGGTCTAGGAATCGCCTATGGGGCTCAATACCCCGTATTATCGGCATTAGCCGTAGATCTATCCCCTCCAGAGGCTAGGGGGAGGGCTCTCGGCCTTTACAGGGGAGTCAGGGATCTGGGGTATATGACTGGCGCCATTATAGCGACTGCTGGCAGCTACCCACTAGCAGCGGCCTTGACTGCCGTCGCCGCCATTCTCGTGGTAGGTGTGGTAAGGGAAACTCGGCCAGCTTGGCCATTTATGAAGCTTGTGCTCCAGCACTTCTCCGTAATGAGGGAGTGCATTGAGGCACACACGAGAGTTATACGTAAGCTCATGGAGGGCGACTACAGGGGGGCCTTCAGTGAGGATAGGAAGCTCAAAGAGCTCGAGAGAATGGGGGATAAGATAAAGAGAGAAATCATGGAGAGAATATGGTCCTCACCCCTCCCGCTAGCCGACAGGATGGACTTCGAAAGACTTGTAGAGAGGCTAGACAAGATAGGGGGAGCACTCCTCGAGGCTGATGAGAAGCTATTCACGGTATTGCCTAGGCTGAGGAAGGAATTCCTAAGGGAGATTTTGGGTATGGAGGAGGAGGTTATGAAGCTAGCGGACAAGTTCGCAGAGAACTTGGAGGCACTGACCGTATCCCCCGTTTACGCTCTAAAACTCACAGGTGATGTAGAGCAAGGGGAGACACGGATAGACGCCCTTAGAAGAGCATTAGTTAGGAAGATAATGAGGGAGGCTGAGAAGGGGAGTATAGATTTGCTAACATCGTTTGAACTGAGAGATGTAGTCGACCTGATAGAGCTTATAGCTGATGACCTTGAGGACGCCTCCGACATAGTGAGAATCATATGCTATAAGCATGCAGCTTAAGGACGCCGCTCAGCGCAGCCGAGCTCATCCACGATCAGCCCTTGCAAGCCTCTTCCTCGCGGCGCACTAGTAGGGGGCAATGCCTCATACTTGGGTTTTACGCGCGTACCCTCCTCAGCCTAGGCATCAGAGTCTCATGACGACGAGCCATCTCCTCACCGATCTTCACAGCCCTCATTAACGCCTTTCCAAATTCGGTAAGCAGCACGCGCCTCTTGCGCCCTTCCTGTATCCTAATCACTAAACCCTCCTCCTCAAGTTCCCTCAGCAACCTACTATAGCTAGCCTTAACCTCGGGCCTCTCTGGATCCTCGCCACAGTTAATTATCAACTCCTTAATGCTCCTCACCGATCCCCTTAGGGAGTAGAGGGTGTCTAGAATCCTCAGCTTTCTCTCCGAGGAGAGAGGAGAGACCAGAGTCCTACGCTTAGGTAGGGCTAATGCGGCTATTGCCTGAGCATGAGCAGAGTCTTTCTGCTCAATCCAGTCATCGAACTCGGGAGTCCTGGGATCCGGTATAAAGTCTCCCCTGACATCCGGTATCACGCTGTAGATTTCGGCGCCCTCAAACATCATAGCTACAGCTCCCGCAGCTGCTGCCATTAGGGGCGGCATGTCCGTCACGTCGATGTATACCTTTGAAGTCCTCCTATAGTTAAGCTCGTAGTGTAGAATTGCATAGAGCCGGCTGAAAGCGCTGGTGTAGCTCAGTGGATTTACTGGCAACTTAATGGGCTTGAAGAATGAAAGTAAGCGTGATAATTTTAGCGCATTCCTTCTAGACACCGCCCTATACCTATCTCGTTTATCCGTCTTGCCATCGTATAGTATGTATACCCTCTCGATGGGGTCACGTAGCCTTATCTCCTCAAAGCCCTCCAGTATTAATGTGGGGTGGAACGACACGTAGTGGACGCTCACAGCCATGTATTATCGCCATTATACCGTGATATCATCTACAGTTGTAGATTAAATGAAACCAGTATATATACCTATCCTAACAGTTATTAGCGAAGGGTTAATAGTAACATTTCATCGTTACCTTCCCCTGGCAAAGAGAGCCTATTAGTAACAGCAAGAGGTTACCGTTCACTTGGGATGCAACCTTATTCGGGTTAGCGTAAAATGTTTCTACAACCGCAATTATCCTTAAGTTTTTAAGGATACCAGCCTCTCATCTCTTAGGATGCGTATGGAGGAGCCCTGCATAAGCTTTGAGAGAGCAGATATCGAGCTATTAATTGAGAAGCTCAGGCGCATATACGAGGAGAGGCGAAGATATGTTCAGACGACTCTCGATGGACGGATAGTCGTGAAACCAGCTCCAATGATAGAGCTCTTCGGTCGCGTGATAAGGGGAATCCCTATAGATGACTCAAAGCTTCGCGTGCTTGAGCCTAAGCCTCATCGGAAGCTCGTGATAGCTGTGGATGCAAGCGTGAAGGTACTCTTCAACCTAGGAACCTCTAGAATAGTTGTCAGCAAGGTTATAGCCCTAGCATATAGGGGTTTAAAACGCGTTAAGTGCCTACGCATGAAGCGGCTTGGGCTAGTAGAGAGTAAGGCTCAGGCTGGCGAGTGGCTACTACGGGTGGAGTATGAGGCAGCGCTTAGGGCGTTGAGGGAATTAAATGGCAGTGGTTATCTGTTAATGGATAGAGGATTGTTGACGCCTCCCATATTGAGGCCTAGCACGAGAGAGCTGATAAGTAGGGTTGAGAGGAGGGCGCTTGCTGCGGGAGTTATAGTGATTGGTATACCTAAGGTTACTAAATTATCGCTAGACACTGGCGAGAGCGTCCTTAGCTATTTAATGAAGCTAGCTGAGAAAAGGCTCAAGGATACGGCGTGGTACTACTATCCTCTATTTAAGCTGGAGACCCTGCCTCCATGGATGTTTGGGACACCCGCTATAGCTAGGCTCTCAGAGTATAGTGAGAAGGTGCTCAGGATTGATATAGCTAAAAGGGCTTTAATGCGGTTAGACTGTGAGGAAATTCTTAGAGAGCTCTCATTCCTCCAGGATCCCACAACTCCAGGGTATCCATACCCTCTGAGAGCTGTGCATGAAGAATCTAGGATCAGCGATAACGAGGCTGAGCTGGACAAGTTGGTTCTCCTGGAGGAGTTGAGAGGCGAGGGCCTTAAAGAGAAGCTGCTGGTGAACGTGAAGAGCGTAAGCTTTAGGGAGAAGGCCCTGTGGGGTGAAATCCCCTGAGGCTGGGAGTTGTAGTCTGGGTTGAAGGCTTGACTGTGAAGTTCAGGATAAATGATGGAGCTCGCATAGAGAGGGGACAGCTAGTAAAGGTAGAAGATGGGGGACGGAAGTACATACTTAGAGTTTTCGACTTTAGGCCAGAGTCACTACTGACTCCTGCGGAGATAGCGGTCGCTAGCCGTATGGTAGAGGCGGGTGAGCCCGTCAGGCTCTACGATGGGGGGCTAAGGCTGTATGATACGGCTCTAGCCACAATACTGTGCCAGATTGATGAAGAAGGCAGGGTGCAGGGACCCACCTCTGTTCCCCGCCTCTTCACTCATGTAGAGAGTTTAGAAGAGGAAGACCTTAACCTGCTTAAGCTGGATACAGGTGACTTGTTCATAGGTTACATCAGGGTGGGGCATAAGCCCTCAGATGCACTTGTCTCACTTGACGGGAGCAGGGTGGTGCCCCACCACATACTGGTATGTGGAGTAACTGGAGCAGGCAAATCTAACCTCGGGAAGGTATTAGCAGCCGCAGTTATGCTGGCTCCCCCATGCTATAGCCTGGTGATATTTGATTGTGAGAGCGAGTACTTACTGGGCTCTGAGCCAGGTAAGTACGGTTTAGCGCACCTGCCAGCGGCTGAGGAACGGCTTTTTGTTGTCACGCCTAGGGTGGAGGAGCCTTCGAGACTTAGGCTACGCCTAGAGGTTGGAGGCGATGAAGTAGTGAGGGAGATCCTGGCCCACCCCCTTAAGGTCGATATAACTACACTCCACCCCTACGATTTCACAATGACTGGAGAGTTCACGGAGCCTCAAGAGGAGTTGCTATGGCTAGCTTACAGGAATCTCGGCAAGGAGTGGCTAGTCACCCTCTTAAACGCGGATGTGAGGAGCATATACAGGAGACTAGGGACATTAGCGTCGGTCACCACCATTAGCGTGACTAAGAGGAAGCTTCGCCACCTACTAGGCTCCAGAGACGTCTTCGTAGACTCTGCTTCTACAGACCTCTTCAAGGCTGTGCTGGGAGCTGTATACAGAGGAATGGTCGTGCTCTTCGACATGCCCTTCACTACTGAGGGTGAAGAGAAGCTGTTAACGATAGCTGTTGCTAGGAGGATATTCCACATGTATGAGCGCATGAGGAAGCAGTTCCCCCTTGAGTGGGAGAGGCTCCCCTACGTGCTGATAATGGTCGAGGAGGCCCATAGGTACTTGTCAAAGCAGGCATTGGGCGGCGGAGAGCTACGTGAAAATATTTTCACCATAATAGCTAAGCGGGGGCGCAAGTACAAGGTTGGCGGACTCTACATAACCCAGATGCCGGGCGAGCTAACGGAAGCCATTATCAGGCAGGCTCTCACAAAGATAGTGCTCTCCTTGCCGACTAAGCCCGACCTGAGCAAAGTCATCCAATATAGCCCCTACCTCGATGAGGCCGAACAGGAGATAAGGACTCTTGACAGGGGAGAGGCACTCCTAGTCTCTCCTCCCAGCGGCATAAGGTTCGCAGTCCCCATAAAAATATTCAATTTTGAGAAGCTCGTGGAACAGCTAGTATCTAGACAAGGAGCCCGCGCCTGGGCTGAGCTAAAGCATAGAGCTGAGCCCAAGGCTTACCGCTAAATCAAAAACATTACTCCATTAACTCCTTAAGTGATTCAAGCACCCCTGATGTGATGCCCCTCTCCTCCGCGAATCTCAGGACATCCACAGTCCTCGGCAAGCCTGCCTGAGCCCCCCTCCTCGTCACCTTAATTGCGGCTACCATATTGGCGAAGCTAACAGCCTCATCGATTGAGGCGCCGAGGGAGAGGGCCAGAGCTAAAGCGCCGTTAAATGCGTCTCCAGCGCCCACCGTGTCGACCACTGGGACCTCATAGGTCGAGACCACCCTGTGCCCCCTCTCATCTACTATCATCGCGCCTCTCTTACCAAGTGTAACTACTACTGCCTTAACTCCCCTCTCTCTGAGCAGATTAGCCGCGCTCACAACATCCTCATCCGCCTCTACAGCCACTCCAGCTAGCGCCTCTAGCTCCCTCACATTGGGCGTTAGGATATCTATGAGGCTATAAACCTCCTCGGGAAGGGGCTTCGCTGGCGCTGGATTTAAAATAGTTATCTTGCCCTTGCTCTTAGCAACCCTAACCGCCTCAACTGCTGTCTCCACCGGGATTTCAAGCTGTGCCAGAACCGCGCTAGCCTCAGCTAGCGCGGTTTCAGCTTCTCTAACATCTGCAGGCGAGATTCTTGAATCCACGCCGGGTGCTACGGCTATCATGTTCTCGCCACTTTCGTCTACGAATATCAATGCAACCCCGCTATGGGCCTCAGGATCCCTCTTTACGAAGTCTATCCTCACACCGTTTCTCCTAGCGTTATCTAGTAGTAAATCCCCTACGTAGTCCTTACCAACCCTGCTCACGAGGTAGCTTATCCCTCCAAGTCTTGAGATAGCGACAGCCTGGTTAGCCCCCTTACCCCCCGGCGACATCTCAAAACCCCTCCCAAGGACGGTCTCTCCAGGCCTAGGTAGATGGTCAACGTAGACGGTAAAGTCCATGTGCATAGTACCAACTACCACTATGGTCGGCTTCTCCACGTTCTATTCTGTACCTATTTGATAAATCTGCTTTCCGCTGCAGTCACGATGCGGCTATCCCGGCAAGCTTCAGTAGACAGCCTGGACGTGTGTAGCGGTACTGTGAGCTATATGGAGCATATTTAATACGGCAGTGGCCTAGAGTTAGTAAAAATGCATTGTAGTCAGGAATTAGAGAGTACTTTATAAAACTCTATTTTAACTCCCCTGAACCCGAAGGGCCTGAGTACGTATTGGTCGGTCCATGATGCCTCTTCAGCAAAAGTCTCGGGCGATATGAACGGGGGGTCTACAGCCTTATGGTGGAGTGGGCCCAGTAGATTCCTCAAGGTATTCACTAGGATTATCCTGAGCTCGTTAGTCCCGCTTCTTAACAAGCCCGTCACCTCCACCTCATATGGAGGTAGGAATACTTCGCCAGCCTTCACGCCGTTCACATACACTATTGCTAGCGCTGCGTTAAGCTCCTCAAACCTCAGGAAAGCCCTGTGTCCCGTTAGCCTGCTTAAGGGCACTTCCTTCCTCAGCTCCACTCTACCAGCATAGAAGGGATAACCCTCCTCGCATAGGTTCTCAGCCTTGCCGTACTCCTTCTCCCTAACTATCCTAACCAATCCCCGATAGCCTGCCTCTACCCCAAACTCCCCCACGATGTATATATTCTCAAACTCCGGCTCTAGACCAACTACACCCTCCACCTCAACTATGTTCTGACCCTCCCTTAACAGCTCAGTCACTTCCATCATTCTAAAGCTAGGATCTAGCCATGAGCCAGCATCGACCCAGTCCAGGTCTCTTCCATTAAGTCGGAACCTGTAGGCCCTAGGATTCTCGACTACTAGAAGTGCTTTACTAGGCCTTACCTGGCATTCAAACTCAAACCTCAGAGTGAAGGGAGTGCCCACACCCCTCCTGACTATCTCTCTCCAAGCTTTCCATAGTGGGAGTACGTCGCTGAAGCCCTCACCAATGCTGTACCTGCAATAATCTAAGACCAGAACGTTCGGGTCAAGCCTCCTTATTCTCCACTCACCCATTACCTCGATCTCTCCGACCTTCTTTAGTTCTCTTTGAGCTCTAACCGGCTGGCCCGGCCGCAGTACTATGAGCGCCGAGCCTATAGGCGGTAACCTGACTCGAACCCACGTCCTCCCCTCCTTAATACTCGCTGACATGCTCGAGATCTCCCCTGTCAGCGTATTCCATAGCTCTGGGGCCCAGGATCCTTCCACACCTACCTCCACCTCGTGGCATTCATGCCTGCTAGTGTTCGCCAGGAAGAGTATCATCATGTCGCCGTCTCTCCTCAAGTGATAGAGCACGTCTCCCCCAGGGTCCCCCTTGATAATCACGGGCTTTGGAGCCCTTTTCAGAGCTCTCTCCAGCTCACGTATGTCAAGCTCCTTGACTAGCACAGCTCTCTCAAATAACTCCTTAATCCTCTTATCAGGTAAGCCATCTACTCTTGAGGGCAATTGCTCAACAGCTACTAGCATCCCGCCCCTGCTCGCGTACTCCTCAAGCAGCTTCACAGTAGTTGAGGAAAGGGTTATTGAGGGAGGCACTATGACCACATCATAGACAGCCCTACCCACCTTAAGGCTAGCTCCCCTGACCTCAGCGTACTTAGCCATTAAGAGCTCATCACCTAACTCAAAGTCTAGGTGCAGCTTGAGCAAGGCTCTTAGAAGCCACATCAGCTTATCATTCAGCTGCGCTACTCTAGCTTCATTAAGAGGAGTGTAGAGCGCCCATGCACTCCCTATCGGGTGTATAACGAGGATCTTTGTCACCCTGACTCCTCTCGAGAGAGCGTAACTTAGCCTGGCGAAGTGATCCTCTATAAGCCTGTTGTGCCTCCACCACGGCTGTGCCCAGTGCAAGTTAAGTCCATAATCCCTCTTCCTCCTTCCACGTAAGGAGTAGGGGACTAGATGGTGGTTAAGCATGTTAACACCCAGAGCATACAGGAAGTCGCCTATCCACTTCCTGTCAGCGAACGTGGGATAGTTGCCTATACAGCCGTATGTCTCACAGAGCACCCTATCCTTCCCTAGCTGATTAGCGACACTAGCCACCTGCTTAACTGTGAGGAGAGTACCCCAGATGTGCATCCCTAAGTGGTCTATGCCCGGTATGTGCTGATACTCGTAATGGGGCATTACAGCACCAGAACTCCTCAGCTGGCCTAGGAGGCTATCCTCACTCAGGTAGTGGCCCGTGAATTTGAGTCTGCACTTCTCACACCACTCGAATATCTGCTTAGAAAATGCCTCTACGAACATGATAGTCACGGTTCTCCAGAAGTCGTAACGAGTCTTCAAGTAGTCACCTACGTCCAGGAATAGCTCAGGTAGGCGAGGTATTATATCGTAGCCATTCAGCTCCTGGAATTTACGGGGTAGCTCGTCAGTCCAGGGTAGTGATAAGGGAGGGACCCTAGGCCCTCTTGGCGGCATCGTAATGCTCCTAGCTGGCCTGCTCGCCTCTATGTTAGGCTCATCCGTGAATACCCCGGGTATCGTCTTGCCTATCTCCTCTCTGAACCTCTCAACATAAGGCCTGTAAGCTACCTCAATGAACTCTTTCACAACTCTAGCATTGAGAAGATCGACGTAACTGAAGCCCTCGTACCATGTCTCCCCAATAGGAGCCGTATACTTAGCAAATGTCAAGTATAGGAAGCCACTCTCACTCTCCCCCGGCTTAGCCGGCTCGTAGCCGAGGGGGA
Source organism: Thermoprotei archaeon (assembly GCA_003649495.1). Lineage (GTDB taxonomy): Archaea > Thermoproteota > Thermoprotei > Thermofilales > Thermofilaceae > B17-G15. The sequence goes on from QMRZ01000003.1 coordinate 15,381, forward strand.
GACCCCGTTCATCTAACTTACACCTGAAGGTGGCTATGACCTCCTCCCCCTCAAATGCCCTATCAGAGACTATCATAACTATGGCTTTTGCCCTCCAGTCAGGGCCGCGGGCCGGCACTATGCCCCCGGCGAAACCAGAGGGCCAGCGTAGCTCATCATAAAGCCATAAATAGGCTTTCGCTCTCCTAGCCTCCTCGAGTGCTGCCTTGAATGCCTTAAACCAGTCCTCGCCTAAGAATGGTGTAGCTAACCCCTCTCTCGCGTGGAAGAACGCGCCTCCAAAGCCCGCTTCTACCATACGCTTAAACTGCTCACGTATTTCATCAGGGTCCAGAACATCATTAATTGACCAAAATGGTACTCCCCTGAACTCATTGGGCGGCTCTACGAACAGCTCGCGCTTCAACTCACCACCCCTCGATGCTGATCCGCCCTTAGACTAAAATCGGTAACTTCACCCGCTTCGACACTTGATTATATGAGGACGCACTGGGAGAGAATGTCTGAGTACTTGAGGATAAATCGGGAAAGGTTACGTAGAGACTTGGAGTAGCTGAGGCAAGAGGCAGTGAGGCTTGGAGCACAGGAAGCTTTTCCCATACCGATTGAAAGTTGTAGTTAGAGATTGGGTTAGGCTGAAGTGTAAGTATGGATGCAGCAGTTATGGCAAGCGTTTGACGTGCCCGCCCTATAGCCCAACGCCCGAGGAAATGCGGCGTGTGCTTAAGGAGTACGAAATCGGCCTCCTAGTGAAGTTCGGCCCCTCCGTAATTGAGGGAGGAGCTAGGGAGGGAGTGAACGTCCATGAAGTTATGTTCAAGCTCGAGAGAGCAGCATTCCTCAGAGGCTATTACCCAGCTTTTGGCTTGGCGTGTGGCCCCTGCACCCTGTGCCCGGAATGCAATGTGGAAAGGGGGATTTGCCGAAAGCCCCACATGGCTCGCCCCTCCATGGAGGCTTATGGCATAGATGTCTACGCTACCGTCAAGGATGTAGGGCTGGAGTTAAGGGTCGTGACGTCCTATGATCAGAGGCCTACTTACTTCGGCCTCCTGCTGTTAACTTAAGCAACCCGGCCCCCACACATTACCCGGTATTTTAGGTATGCTACAATGCAAGCAGCGGCGATCGAAGCCAAGATAAATAGGATGTACAGCCCTCTCTCCCTTGTCTTGCCAGCCCCCTTGAGATACTTATCGAAGAACTCCAGCGCGCGGGGAACAACCTCCTCTAACGGCACATTATGCCCCGTATCGTACCAGTAGATCTCTTTAGGCTCGCCAGCCTTCTCTACAAGCTGTCTCTGAGCCTCAGCGGGGACTATCCTGTCATACCTGCCACAGTGAAACTGAATCGGCCTAGGCGAGAATCTCCAGATGAAGTTCAGCGGCTCTACTGGTCTCAGAAGCTCCTCCACCTCGCTCCAGCTCATTTCAATCTTAGCTAAATACTCCCTGATTGGGGGTATCGCGGGGTGCATGCTCTTCTGAAGCATGAGCGTCATGTTACCTCCACCAACTACTATCACAGCAGCTTTTATGCGGGGCTCGACGCCCACGAAAATCGCTCCAATTATCCCGCCCATGCTGCCGCCAGCATAGCCTATCCTATCACTATCTACAAAATCCAGCGTCTCGAGGAGGTCAACACCACGCCTGAGGTCTATTACTGTCTGGATTATACCTCTCCTGCTATCCTCTAGATCCTTGGAATACAGTTCTTTCCCTGGAACGCTCCTCTCCCCATGGTACACAGCGTCTATGGAGAATATCGCGTAACCCCTCGGCGCTGCCACTCTAGCTAGTATTATTGCATCCTCCTTGCTGCCCCCATACCCGTGAAGGAAGACTATACACGGATAAGGAGGCTTGCCAATTTTAGGCACTATTAACAGGGCCGGTACTCTGACGTTGTTAACGCTGTCATAGTATATCTTGTAAATAATGAATGAGTCTTCTTCCCTCACCTTAGTTATCTCGGGATTTAGGGGCTCGGAGCTATCATATTCGTAGTACTTGACTAACTCGTCCCCGGGCTCTCCGGCGACTGATAATATCGCGCCGGTGAGGAGGCCAGCTAGGCTTAACCACATGGCGAGGGCCTGCAGCATCACTATTTAATAGCTAACCGAGCTAAAAGTGATTACCTCATCGGGAGAGGTGAGTAGTGCCCAGGGGCAATTTCTCAAAACCTGGCTGGAACTCCACTCTCATGCTCTTCCGCCCCTCAACCTGACATAGTATCCAAAGATAACATATCCTGCTGTTGGGAGTGGCCACGTTCGGGTGATAACCCCTCACAATAATCACCGCATCGTAGTCCCTCACCTTGAACACGTCCACGCCATCGTGATCCTCCACTACCTGTAGCCCGTAGCCTCCGTTAAGCCCATAATACACGTATATCTCCACCTTGTCATCGTGCTTGTGGGGAGGGAAGCTCGTCCACTCTCCTGGCCACCCCTCAGTGAAGCCAGCCATCAACCTATCACTTGGATCAGCCTCCCCTAATGCCACGTAAACATCCCTCCGGTAACCTTCAAGCCCCGAGGTGAGGCGGCTTAGCTCGTTAAACCTCTTCACAAGCCGTATCTGAGACCTCTCAGAGGGGGCTTCACCGATTACTACAAGGCTGCCTCTACCTTCTAGAGTTAGGTTTGCAGAACCAGTTAAGTAGAGGAGGTCCTTTGGAGATAGTTCCACCCTCCATGTACCGGCTTCAATGACGCACTGCTCTCTCAAGCAGGCAATTACTGCCTCCTTACCAGCTTCAAGAGAGTAAGGAGCCCTACCCTCTAGGAGGGCCCACTTAAAGGCATAGTCGCCGTGCCTGTAGAGCTCGATGAGGCCTGTAGCGGATTCAAGCGCCTCCACCTTTATAGCCCTACCACTCATCAAGAGCCTGGGGAGCCCTCGCTTAAAGCTGTTAACTCCTCTCAACTCATAGCCCTTGATAGGACACTGCGAGCATGTACTCACGCTGACCCTCAGCGACACTGAGCTCACGTCTAGAGCTAGGTAACCGCTAAGGCGGAGCTTTTTGCAGGGTCCGCTCACTTGATAAGTAGGTGTTAAGTCATTAATTTGCGGTGGCGGGCTTGTGGGAGAAGTTCTTTGAGAGATACGTGTCCAGCCATGTAGGGAGCATCCCCCTCGATTACTCGCCAGAGAACGTTGAAAGGAGCTTCAGAGATTTAGTAGAGGCTGGAGTAGATGTAGTTCCAGCACCCCAATTAAGAGATTTTACCTCAATGTACCTAGAGCCCCTAGTCGAGGCAGGGGTGCTAAGCAGGGTGCATGGCGCATATGCCGTGTCAGGCGACCTAGATGAGGTGAGGAGGGTCGCGCCATCCATACCTGAGTTCAAGCTCGTAGCTAAGCTAGCTAAAGAGCAGCGCGTTAAGTGGCTGAGAGCACCAGTCACGGGCGCATTGACGCTTGCCTCTCGAGTGTACGTAGGCGATCCATCCAAGGGGATTAGGAGCACTGCACTAGTTAAGCGGGAGATGGTAGTTGAATGCCTATCTCAATATGTGGCGAACATAGTGAGGAACGCAGTAGAGCACGGCTTTAATGTCGTGGTGATAGATGAGCCCATGCTGAGTAACATAGTGGGGCGAAGAGTACTGCTCTACGGATACTCAGAGGAGGAGATACTTGAGATATACTCGCGTGAACTAAAGCCTGCCAGGGGGCTACTAAGGGGCACACACGTATGCGGCAGGGTAAGCGAGCGGCTAGCGTCCCTGCTAGCTGAGTCTGAAGAGCTCGAGTTTCTAAACCACGAGTTTCACGACACGCCACAGAACTTAGACCTGCCATGGAGGAGTGTTTTAGAGGAAGGTGATAAGTTCCTCAGCCCTGGCGTATTCAGCTCCAGGCGCGCGGAAGTGGAGAGTGTAGAGGAGATAGTGAGTCATGCGAAGCGAGTTATAAGAATAGTGGGGGAGGAGAGGGTTAACATATTTAGTGGCGATTGCGGCCTGGGAGGGCTTAGGAAGATCGAGGAAGGCTACGCGATCAGCTTAGGCAAGTTAAGGAACTTAGTTAAAGCTCTAGAGCTTATAAACAGAGAGGTAGAATGAGCCATAATCGTGTGATATAATAAGGTGTTCAGCTAAGGCTTTCAGAGCAACAGGACATGAGGAGTAAGCTCAGGCCCTACCAGAGTGAGGCACTTGAATGGGCCCTTAAGACAGCTAACCTGCGCGGTGGCGCTGTAGTTAGCCTACCTACTGGGACTGGTAAAACGTTAGTGGCGATAGCATTCGTTGAGAGATGCTTAAAACGCAGCTCAAAAGCTCTAGTACTCGAGCCGACTAGATTTCTGGTTGAGCAGACTGCTAAAAGATTCAGGTACGAGGGGATAGACGCGTCAATGATACACTCGGGAGTCAAGGAGCGCGACTGGAGTCGCAAGGTGATAGTCACGACGCCGGAATCTGCTCTAAGCTACCTCCGGAAGAGGTACGGCATGCTCCCCAGGTCTAGAGCCGTAGAGCTGGCCTCGAGGGAGTTCCAGATAGTGGTGATCGATGAGTGCCACCACACTGTGGGCAACGACCCCTTTGCTCAAGTCATGCAGTACCTGCATCACTCAACAAAGCTAGGTCTCTCAGCTTTAATACCCAGGAGGAGGACAGGGGAGATAACACACTACATAGGTCCTATCAGGAGGTGGGACTTCAGCGATCTGAAAGGCAAGGGGTATGAGAAGCCCTACATGATAGCTGAAGTATATGAGGCCCCCCTGAGGCCCATCGAGGAAGAACTCTACAGGAGACTATATGAACTCTGGCTGAGCAATCCCCTAGTATCAAACTTTGCTGCACTAGCTTTAACGACCCTAAGCAGGGATGGTTGCGACGCACTAAGGGATTCGGCGAATAGGCCCACGACATTCGCTGAATTCCTGCTGAAGAATATACCTATAGCTTCTCTGCCTCGAGAGCCTCACAAGCTAGCTGTACTGGAGAGAGTGCTGGAGGATTATGAGGGCAATTATGAGAAGGCGCTAGTGTTCGTGAACCGGAGGTGCACAGCTGAGCTGCTAGCCCAGCGCTTCTCACACTTCAACCCAGTAAAGGTGATTGGAGGGAGGGAGTATGCTGACCCCAAGGCTAGGAAGAACCTCCTAGAGGAGGCTAGAAGACCAGAGACGCGGCTGATAATAGCTACTTCAGCGGGAGATGAGGGCATAGATGTCCCTGAGGTAGATCTCCTCATATTCTGGTCCCACGTATCATCTCCCCTCAGGCTCTATCAGAGGCTCGGGAGAGGGCTTCGCCCAGCGCTGGAGGAAGGGAAGGTGAAGTACGCTGTCTTCATAGTGACGCCAGGCACTAGAGACTATGATGCTCTTCCGGAGAGCCTAGTCGCCTTAGCACGTGAGGGCGTGGATGTGGCTGGGATATTCGATGACATGAGCTCTTCAGCACTAGGCGAGGGGCTTATGATGGCTCAGAAGGTTAGGGAAGTCTCCCATCAACTAGGCGCTAGGGGGGTAGGCAGCGAGGCCCTAGTCTACTCGTTATCTCCACGTTACGCCAGCGCTAAAGTTGAGAAGAAGATACTGAGGGAGTTGGAGGAGAGCGTTAGGGTAGGGGCGATCTTCTACTTCTACGATGTTAGCGATGTGTACTCGGAGATACAGAGTAGGGCTGAGATGGGGGATACCGAGGTGTACGTGCTGCTTGGACTTAATGAGAGGAGGTACGCTCCTCTAGACGAGTTAGAGGATGTTATGAGAAGCTCTCCCGAGAACTTCATGGATTCGCCACTCTGTATAGATCCGGTATCGAGCCTCGAAATTAGGGAGGCGGGAGAGGATATAGTACAGTGGTTTAAGATCGAGATGTACAAGCTCGTGACTTCGGGAGCTAAGGCGTCGAGAGTTGCCAGCCTCTTCGCCTCGCTGGCCTCTGAGTGTCCTACAGCCCTTGTTAAGTGGCGATTTAAAGTAAGCTCTGTGCTAATACCAATTAATGATCACCCAATGAGGTTAACGCTAGCAGCTGAGTACGGCCCCTACATGGCTAAGAACATTAAACAGATCAAGGCCGCCCTCTATAATACAGCCTCTCTCTGGAACCTGATTAGCGGATTAGCAGTCGGCTCAGAGGGTGTTTCCCTTTGCGATAGGATGGTTAGAATCACGAGAGCTAGGGGCTGAGATAAGCACTGGCACAGATATTAGGCTCCTATCTCGGGTTAATGTGTGAAGGCCCTCGTGCTCCACGGCATTAGGGATTTGCGAGTGGAGGAAGTGGCTAAGCCTAAGCCTTCCGCTGGCGAGGTCTTGATAAGGGTTAAGGCCTGTGGGATATGTGGAACCGACCTACACTTCTACAAGGGCGAGTGGAGAGTTAAACTCCCCCTAATACCAGGACATGAGTTCTCAGGGATAGTCGAGGAGTTGGGTCCAGGCGTTGAGGAGCTTGAGGAGGGGACGCCCGTAGTGGCGGAGCCTAACATTACGTGTGGCCGCTGCTACTACTGTCGAATGAAGGACAGGAACTTTTACTGTCCCAATATAAGGGCTGTGGGGGTTGACGTGGATGGAGCATTCGCAGAGTACGTCAAAGTGCCTGCTGGGAACGTCTACACAATCCCGAGAGGGATGCCCTTCGAGGAAGCTGCCCTAATAGAGCCACTCGCCTGCTGTTTGAGAGGACTCGATAATGTAGGCATAGAGCTGGGCGATACAGTAGCAGTCGTAGGAGTTGGACCAATAGGGCTTCTAATGATCCAGCTGTCCAAGATCTGGGGCGCAGTGAAAGTCTACGCCATCGACCTTATTAGAGAGCGGCTTAACCTAGCTAAGCAGCTAGGCGCGGATGTTGTTATAGATGCCTCTAAGGAGGATCCAGTTAAGGCGGTATTAAGCGATACGAATGACATGGGTGTCGACGTTGCGATTGAGGCAGCTGGAAGCTCTAGGGCTATGGACACAGCGGTTAAGCTGGCTAGGCGGGGAGGTAGGGTCTTAATATTCGGCGTAGCACCTCAGGAGGAGGAGTGGAGATTAAGGCCTTTTGAGCTATATGAGAAGGAGCTTACGATAGTCGCTTCTTACAGGAGTCCCTACACGTTCCAGAGGGCTGTTAGAGTGGCTTCCTCGGGGAGGGTGTCGCTAGGCCCTATTATAAGCCACGTAATGCCCCTAGAGAGAGGGCCGGAGGCATTTGAAAAGTTGAGCAGGAAAACTCACGGAATGATAAAAGTCGTGTTAAAGCCCTAAGCGACGCTAGCAGGGTGGGTGTATGGCGTCATTAGGTATGAAGCGCGTAAACTGCCTCCTCGTGAGCTATGCCGTTAGCTTCACAGCTTCGGTACTGCAGATCCTGTACCTCCCGCTACTCTCAGTACATGCCCTCAGGGTAGGGATAGGAGGGAGCGAGATAGGTTTCATCAGCGGGTTAGGCGCCTTAGTCTACGCATTGGTAACTCCGCTCGCCAGCTCAGCATCAAGTAGGCTAGGTGTAGCACGCACTGCTGCGCTCTCTCTCCTTACCCTCTCCATCTCCTACGCTACTCTCCCCTTCCTAAAGAGCGTAACGGCTCTAACGTTGATCTCCGTGATCACGTACTTCTCCTACGCTCTCCTATGGCCCTCCCTGGAAGCCATGATAGCTCGGGAGGGGGGAAGTTCATCGAACTTCTCCGCCTCCTGGAGCACAGGCACGTTGCTGGGCTCCGCCCTTGCGAGCTACTTTCTTCAGTTACCAGAGACCATGGCTTTCACGTTACTATCAGCAACCGTACTTCCCTTCCTCCTGTTGCTGGTGAGAGCTCACAGAAGCTCCCGCGTGCATCAAACTGAGCTATCTGATACCTTGGCAGCTGCAGCTTCCCTACTCAAGCATTTAAGGCTCTCTTTCGCTTATGCAGCTTCACTGGGCGGGGTACTGGCCTTCTATCCGCTTATAGTAGAGGCTAAGGCTCTCCCGATATGGCTGGTGTCACTATCATTCTTCACGATGATTGGAGCGAGAACTATCACTTTCATATCGTATAACGTGTTGCCGAGAGCTGTGAAAAAGCAGCTGTCTCTAGGCGCCTTACTTCTCACCCCCCTAGCTGCGCTCCCCTACCTTAATGGCATACTCCCAGTAGCTGTAGTCTCAGCTTTAGCGGGGATCGGGCAGGGACTACTCTACGCAGCAGCTTTAGACGAGGTCTTCGCTAAGGGAGGGGGATGTGCTTACACAGGAGTGTTTGAGAGCTCAATAGGCCTAGGATACGTAGCTGGCCCTATAATAGCGGGCTTAGCCTCAACTGTATCACTAGAGCTATCCATACCAGCTGCTGTAGCCCTCGCAACTGCCGTGCCGCTCCTACCTTTACCGATCAAGAGCAAAAGTGAGAACTGGATCACGGCGGCTCAAGGATAGTTTAATACGTTAGCAGACAAGTTCCCACAATTAAGTAGGCTAAGAATGCTGCCAAGAAGGCGTAATCTCCTGCTCCTGGCTGTACATCCCAGTAATAGGCTCTACTTCTTAGGGCGCCGAAGGCTCTGCTCTCCATCGATATGCTCAATAGTGTAGATCGCCTAACGACTAGTGAGAGGAGAGGAGCGAGTATACCAGCCATGAGCTCAATTGGATTTACACGCGTCTTAATTCTTCTGATCTTCCTCGACACAAGTATGTTCTCCAGGTCTCTACGCACCAGTGGTGCCATCCTAAAGGTCACGTAAGCTGCGAAGGCATACCTGTAATCTACACCTAGCTTAGCTATACTTACGGCGAGGTCCCTCGGGTTAGTCGTGGTAGCCGCTAGGATGGAGTAAAGTATTATGGCCATAACTCGAGCAGCCAGGGTAATCCCCAATTCAAGCCCCTCCCAGTACACCTTAAGCCACCCTAAGTCGAGGAGGAGAGCTCCCGAGCGCACCATCACAGCATTAATCCATCCATGTCCCACAACGACTGCTAATGCACCAGCCCACACTCTAATAGGTATACGGGGCCTCGCAGTTACTAGCAGAGCGGTAGCTGCCATTAGGTGTAGGAGTATGTACTTCAGCTGGGGGAATAACACCATGTGAGATATAGCAATGAGCGTAACCACGATCTTGGTTAGTGGTGTGAGCCTGTGGAGCAGGGAAGCTCCCTCGTAGTATAGGCTCAAGCCCCCTCACCCCCTGGATAGAGCAGGTAGCGTTTGTACGTGAGGAGCGCCTTCTCAAGATCCCCCAGCTCTCCTACTAAAGCTTCAAGTAACGGTGGGGGGGAGAAGCTCGCCTCGGTCATAAGTTTTGGCTGTGAGAGAAATTCAACTACTCCACCCTCGAATACCGCCCTACCCTCCCTGAGGACCACTACCTTATCTGATATAGCCGAGACGAGCCACGTATCGTGCGTGGCTACCACAACGGTCCTTCCAGCTCTAGCGAGCTTCATTAGCTCCCGTGCTACAATTCCAGCATACCTCCTATCTAGGCCGAAGGTGGGCTCATCCATTAATATGACTCTCCTGTTCAGAGCAGCCATTAACAGTAGGGAGAGTAGCCTTTTCTCGCCCTGACTAAGCTCGAAGGGCGACCTATCAGCGTACTCCTCCAGGTTGTACTCCTTCAGGAGGGAATACGCACGCCTCCTCGCCTCTCCCTCACCATAGCCAGCGGATTTAAGGCTTAACGCGACGTCTTCTAGGACGCTTCTCGCAACGAACATGTGCTCGGGGTTCTGCATGACGTAAGCTACCTTTTCAGGCCTGGGCTGTTGGCCATAGATTAGTACGTAGCCATGGTCGGGCTTCAGGATCCCCGCTAGAAGCTTAAGCAGAGTGGTCTTGCCGCTACCGTTGGGACCTAAGATGCATGTTACCCTCCCCTCCTCAGCTGTAATTGAGACTTGTCTTAGCGCTTCCCTCCCGCCAGGGTACCTGTAAGATACTTGCTTAGCCATTATAGCTGGTGAGCTGGGGGGAGAAGGGCCGCCTAGTTCTCCAGGCTCTCTCCTCACCAGCTCACCAGCTAAGACCTCCGGAATCCATATACCAGTCTTAAGTAGATAAGGTAGGCTGATGCGGTTGAATAACCCTTCAGGATCTCCAAAGTACTTAACGACTCCGTTCTCTATTAATAGGACTTTATCGACGAACTCCCATACGTAATCGACTCTATGCTCTACCACTATCACAGTAGTCTCTCCCCTGAGCCTGCTAAGCACCTTATAAAACTCCAGAGCCGAGGCTGGGTCTAGGTGGGCGGTAGGCTCATCCAGTATTAAGAGCCGAGGCCTTAGGGCCAGGGCGGATGCAAGGGCCAACCGCTGCTTCTGTCCCATAGAGAGAGTATCGACGGCCTCCCTCCTCAAACCTTCAAGGCCTACTGCTCTCAGAGCTTCCGCCACCCTCCGCAGCCCCTCATCGCGTGGTACTAACAAGTTCTCCAGAGCAAAGGCCACCTCCTCCTCGACAGTGAATGCGATGACCTGTGCCTCAGGATCCTGCAGGACTATTGCCGCGACCCGCGCCATCTCGGCAACTCCAACCTTGGCCGGGTCTAGACCGAAGACCCTCACTTCCCCCTCAAGCTCTCCAGGGATGAAGCAGGGTATTATACCGTTTAAGGTGAGCAGGAGTGTAGACTTGCCTGAGCCTGTAGGGCCTAGTACTAGGAGCCACTCTCCCTCCTCCAGGCTAAAGCTGATGCCCTTAAGCACGAAGCTCCTCCCACCTAGATACCTAAACCATAGGTCAGATACCTCTACAGCCTCATTTCCCACCTCCCCTCACCGCCTTCCCCAGAGCGAAGGCATCTAGGACGCCGGTAGCAGCAACCCTGTCAAGGACGGCTTTGACCATAATGCCAGCTATCAGAGCGCCACTGATGAAGTACGTAGACCAGAACACTAAGCGCTGTAGCGGAGTCAGGGGAGCACCTAGCCCATATAGCAGGTAGTCAGCGGGGGCAGCCCATAAGGATGGAGCAGCACCAGCTAAGATCATCGTGGCCCAGCCCCATCTCCTATACCTAAAGCCGAGGAATACGAGCTCGCTCATTAAGCCCTGCATCAACCCGTAGAGAAGCACTGTTGAGTAGAACTGTGTGCCATACGCTAGTTCTGCAATTGCTGCTAAGAACTCGCCTAGCACTGCTACTCCCGGCTTCCTAATGATGTAAGCTGGGACTGTAGCCCCTATGTACCACATGCCGTAGATCAAAGGTAGTAGCATTAGGCCTAGCGCGAGCTTCGCCAGGTCCCAGACTACATTGGACCATATCAGGAATATAGCCCCAATTACTGCAGAGATAGCAGCAGTGAACACTATGTCTAGAGTCGATAGGCCTCTACCTGCCACGGGGTCATCATATAACTCGGTTTATAAAATCTTCGGAAAAGACGGCGAGCTGAGGGAGTAAGCCCGCAGAAAGATTTAAAGATTTATAACCAGGTTATCATGTGTTTGTGTTCGATCTAGGGAGGCAGTGGTATGCGAGGCCTCTCCGCTCAAGAATAGCACTAGCTTTAAGGAGCAGGGGTTGGAGCCAGAAGAAGATAGCCGAGGTTTTAGGAGTATCACAGGCCGCCGTGAGTAAGTTACTTCAAGATGCCACCTCCATTGTGAGGTTAAAGCATCTGGGGATCCACGAGCTGGAGGCTGAACTGCTTGTGGGCTACATCCTGGAACTCGTCGAGAAAAATGAACTCGATAGAGCTGTAGAGGTCGCTAATAGGTACTGGCTACTGGTAGCGGCGTCAGGCGACCTGTGTAGCGTCCACATAAACTCTGGGTGGTCTTATCGCTACTGTACAGCGTGTATGCGTAGCGTTTACCCCTCACTCAGTCCTGAGAGAGCCATGGCCTTAGCTGATGTGGAGAGAGCCGTGATGTTGTTAGAGGCATCGCGTAACGCCGTGCTCTTGATACCCGAGGTGCTCTCCAACGTGGTTAGGGCTGTGAGAGGTGCTGTAGGACCCCAGGACGTGGTCGCTGTGCCAGGCAGGTTAGCTAAGATAGGGGGGAAGGTCAGAGCTAGAGATAGCCCAGCTTTCGGAGCCTCCAAGCACTTGGCAGAGGTAGTTCTAGCGTCAGGGTACAACGCATGTATTAACATAAAGTTTGATGAACTAGTAGCCAAAGCGCTTAAGTCACTACATGTGAAATACGTGGAATTCTCGAGTGAGCATTACGGAGGTGCGAATCCAGCTGCAGAGGCTGTGAGTGAGCTGAGGGAGAGGGGGGCACTCGCTAGAGTGGTTGTAGACAGAGGCGGGCTCGGGATAGAGCCTGTCACGTACATCTTCGGAGAGAGAGCTAAGGAAGTCGTGCTAGTAGTTGAGAAAATCGCTAGGTTATACGCTGAGTACAGGGCTTCCCAGGGTACGACTTTATAAAAGTCCTTAACTATGCATATCCCCGATGCCCGTGCTATGTCTAGCGTGGCTATATGCTATCACTAAGTACGGGTACCCCACTCCCGTTAAGCACATGTTTGATGCCTTCGAGGATGCCTCCAGGCTCGGCTTCACGCACGTAGAGCTAGAAGCGTATGGAGAGGATAACTTGAGGGAAGTTATTGAGCATAAGGAAGAGATAAGAGATACATTATGTGAGCTTGGATTAAGGGTCGTCAACGTCGCTGGCATATTCCCCGAGATACTCTCGCCCCAGGAAGGGGTGAGGGAGAAGGGGTTTTCAATGATGGAGGAGTGCGCTAAGCTCGCCACGTATCTTGGGGCTGAGCTACTTCAAACCGATACCTTCACACCGCCTATAGAGTTCGTGGGAACTAGGCCTTACTCGACTGCCATAGTCTTCGGCGAGCGGTATAGAGTTAAGGTAAGCCCAGAGTTTTCCTGGAGGAAATTCTGGTCAATGCTTGTCGACGTCATGAGGAAGCTTGCTAAGATAGCTGCTGATCACGGGCTTAAGTTCGTAGTTGAGCCCAGGATAGGAGAGACTATAAGCAATAGCGATGCGATGCTGCGGCTGATAGATGAGGTAGGCGAGGATAACTTCGGGGCAGTACTCGACACAGGCCATCTGCACGCCGCTAAGGAGTTACTGCCCCTCTCCGTAGAGAAGCTAGGGGATAGAATATATTATGTACATGCGTCAGACAATGACGGCAGGGACAATTACCACTGGGCTCCTGGCCGGGGGACCGTAGACTGGGATGGGCTCTTTGAGGCTCTTAAGAAGCATCGCTTTGATGGGCCAATAGCGATTGACGTGGGCGGGCCAGACATAGCTAGCAAGCTTGATGAGGAAGTAGCCAGAGCTAAGGAGTTCCTCGAAAGAAAGATCAAGGAATACTTCACCTAGTTAAAGGCTCCTCTCCAATATGTCACGTACTTCTTTAGCTGTTATGCCCAAGGGGCCTGCCGCTCTCCTGGCTATGGCCGGCAGGTCGTCTCTCGCAAACCCGTAGTCACCGAGTTTCTCTTCAAATTCCACACTCCTCTGGAACTCCCGGATAGCTGCTTCTGCCCTCTCCGCATCTTCAGGCACTGGCCTTATGGACGGATCTAAGTGCTTGAGGAGAAGTGCAGACGCCTCCGGAGATACCTTATGGATGTAGTAAGCTGATCTAGGCCCCACAATGCCTAGCCCGCATCCGTGTGCTAGCTGCGGATTAATACCGCTCAAGACGTGCTCTATGGTGTGTACTATATTCGTGCCAGCGAGGTCTATCGCAATGCCTGCTAGCATTGATGCATAGAGCAGCCAATACCTGGCCTCGAGATCCTCAGGGTTAGTCAGTGCCTTAGGTAGCCACAAGTGTACAAGCTTGACGACTTCGCTGGAGAGTAGCATTACGAAGGGTGAGGCTTCCTTCTGGGTTGCAGCCTCGTACGCATGATAGAAGGCATCTAGAGACGTGTAAATCACATGACGCCGTGGGAGGGTTAATGTATACCGAGGGTCATCCACAGAAGCCCGCGGATATATTGAGATCATGCCGCGCTTCTCGCGAGTCTCATCGTCGGTTAGCACCGAGTACCTGTCTACCTCAGTGCCCGTGCCATGAGTCAGATTTATGGCGTAGACGGGGAGGTGACCACGACCCTTCCTCTCACCGTATAGGTACTCTCGGGCTTCACCACCGCTCACGGCAATAATAGCCGCTACCTTAGCGGTGTCTATGACGCTACCTCCCCCAATGGCTATTATCGCCTCGGCCCCCGTGCTCCACGCTCTCTGAGCTAGCTTGTCAGCCTGGCTAGCCCAGGGATTAGGCGTTATTCCACTGAACACCTCATACTCCACGCCATGCTTCGTGAGTAGTGTTGCTACTTCGTCGAGAGCGCCGCTAACCCTCGCGGAGCGCCTCCCAGTAGCTATTATCACTTTCTTAAACTGGCTTAATTCATCTTCTAGTTCTCCCAGGACTTGTGACCCGAAGTAAAGATTGACAGACGCGTACCTAAGCTTGAACTTCCTTAGATTAGTGCTTAAGCCACCCATCGCTATTACCCTCTCAGGCTATTTTATTAGCCTATAGCAGCAGTAGGCACTACGCATATTGAAAAGCCTCCGAGCTGGGTCTAGCACTCATCCAATGCTGTTAGCTTAAAGGGTAAATCCTAAGCAGTTGTCTTGCTGAGAGGAGGGACACGTGGCTAATATACCCTCCCCTGAGGAATTCTTCGGCTTTAAGATAGGTGAGGATTGCAAGTTAGCACGTTGAGATAGAATAGTCGATTACTTCCGCCTATTATCGAAGAGGAGCCCCCGGGTAAAACTTCTCGAATTAAGCGAGATGTCCATGAGCCCCCTTCATCGCCCTAGTTATTAGCTCCCCTGATAACCTAGCTAAGCTTGATATTATCGCGAGATCTCCAGGAAGCTGGCACATTCCTTTGAGCTAGACGAGGACAGGGCTAAGGAGCTTGCCTCTAGAGGCAGAGCAATATTAGCGGTGAGTGCCGGGATACATGCAACCGAAGTAGCTGGCACGCAGATGCTGATAGAGCTTGTCTACGAGCTCGCTACGCGGGAGGATTTGAGGACTATCGAGGTACTCGAGAACATTATACTCGTCGTGTTACCTTGCCTGAACCCCGATAGACAGATCATGGTTGTAGACTGGTACTACAAGTGCTTAGGCACTGAGTACAAGGGATCGCCGCCACCCTGGCTTTACCACAAGTACTGTGGCCACGACAATGATAGGGACGCATTTATGCTCACACAGCCCGAGAGCCGGTACATCGCTAGGATAATCTACGGGGAATTTATACCTCACTCAAGTATACATAGATCA
>QMRZ01000004.1 GCA_003649495.1 Thermoprotei archaeon
CTATACACCGACTACTATTCCATTCTCCTTCAATGCCACTAAGCCGGGTGCCTATAAGTTGACACTAAAGATCCATTACCGCAATTATTACGGCGAGCTAAAAGTCCTAACGAAGAGCTTCTCTCTAAGGGTAAAGCCTTCACGCGGCGCTAGGCTCACGGCCGCTAGAGGGAAAGAAGCTGGCATGCCGCTCGCTGTTATAACGGTATCGGGGGTAGCGGCATTGATCGTGGTGGTCCTACTCATTTGGAGGTGGAGGAGGTGAGGGTTAGGGACTACGTGCTGTACTCGCTTAAGAGCGTGAGGGAGAGGAGGGGTAGATCGGTGGGCGCCATAATTGGGGTGATGATAGCGGCTACCGCCTTAGCGCTGGGCATGGGCATCGGCAAGGCATTCCAGGAAGTATTTGCCGAGTACCTGGGGAAGACGCTGGCCGCTTCCTCGATATTTGTGATGAATGCTGCTGGCCTTACGGATGCTGATGTACTAATCTTCAGCCAGCTACCCTGCGTGAAGGAGGCCTTCGGGGTAGCAGTAAGCCAAGCTACCGTCGCAACTGCTAGGGGGCATAGGAGCGTTACTATAGTTGCGGTAGATCCTAGGCACCTAGCCGAGCTCTTGGGCGTAGCTGACTTGAATGAGTTTGTGGAAGAGGGCATCCCTGTGCCCAGGGGCATGGAAGTAGTAGTAGGCGCTAACATATGGCAGGACCAGGAGACGGGAGAGAGGCTACATAGGGTGGGCGAGGTATTAACCCTGAGGGTTGGGGGTAGGCGTGAAGTAAGCCTCCTCATAGCTGGCTTAGCTAAGCCAGGAGGGCTTAGAGGGATGGGCTTCTCGGTGGACGACTCAATATTCATGGATCCTGAGGAGTTCTTCACCTTAATAAGCAGGAGGAGAGTCTACCAGGTTGCGGTAGTAATCCTCACCAAACCCGAGTACGCCACGGAAGTGGCTAAGCAGGTTAGAGCACTCGCCCCTCCTCGCTCTAGGGTGTTCACACCGATTGGGATGGTAGCGCAGGTAGAAGTATTCGTGAACTCTGTCGGGATGCTTCTAACCTTCACCTCAGCAGTCAGCATGGGCGTTACCGCCCTCTGGGTCTTTGACAGCATGACGATAAGCACTGTACAGAGAGTGAGGGAGATAGGCGTGTTAAAAGCCGTAGGATTCACATCGAGGGATGTACTCCTCCTATTCCTCACAGAAGCCCTCCTGATATCCCTCGCGGGTGAGGCAGCTGGTCTAATCCTGAGCGCCCTCCTCTCCCGCCTAGTCTACATCCCTGTATTTAACTTGAGACTCAAACCCGTGCTTACGCCTGAGATACTGGCATTAACGCTGACCTTACCTGTGGCAGCAAACCTTGCAGCTGCAGCTATACCGGCTAGGGCGGCTGCTAGGCTAGACCCTGTCAGGGCGCTCAGGTACGAATGAGGGTGATTCTCATGCCTCTGATTGAGCTCAGAGGGGTGTGGAAGATATACGATAGCGGTAGCATGAGGGTGGTAGCTCTCAGGGATGTAGACATAGATGTTGAGGAGGGGGAGTTTGTAGCGGTAGTGGGGCCTAGCGGAAGCGGCAAGAGCACGTTACTACACATAATAGGAGGCCTGGATAGACCGACTAGGGGGATCGTTAGAGTTGCTGGCATCGAGGTTAGCTCGTTGAGGAGTGACACTGAGCTCTGCAAGTATAGGAATGAGCTAGTAGGCTTCGTATTCCAGATGTTCTACCTCATTCCCAGGCTCACAGCTCTTGAGAACGTGGAGCTACCACTCATCGCGAGGGGTCTTGATCCCCGTGAGAGGAGGACTAAGGCCCTTGAAGCCCTCAGGCTGGTTGGGTTAGAGCATAGGGCGCATCATAGGCCAGCAGAGATGAGTGGGGGAGAGCAGCAGAGGGTAGCGATAGCCAGGGCGATCGTAACTGAACCTAAGTTGATATTGGCGGATGAGCCCACCGGCAACCTAGATTCTGCAAACGCGAGAGCCGTAATGGATCTCTTCGAGAAGCTGAATAAGGCCTTAGGTGTCACCATACTCCTGGCAACGCATAACTTAGAGCTACTGAGCTACTGTGATAGGGCCATTAGACTAGTTGATGGTAAGGTGGCAGGTATATATGATAGGGAGAGGTACGATGAACTCATAGCTCTTTCCTCGAAACGACTCCGTGAACATGACAGTACCTAACGGGGCCCCATAGGTACAAAGTCCTCCTCTTCAAGGAACATAAACTCTCATCGCCGTGAATTTCAGGACTATGTCGTCATCTTGACGGGAAGATATAAAAAATGAGGTGCTTTGAGGCCACCGATGAGCAAGCTCAAACTGCACCCCGCTGTTAAGGAGTTTGAAAAGTCTATTAAAAGCAGGGGCCTTAGAGCAGTGTACGAAGCGGTTGAGAGGCTCGAGAGATGTTATATGCTTTACAGGGAGGAAAGGTATAAACGCATTTTCAGGATACAGGCTACAGCATTAAACGCTGCTCGCGAGTACCTGAACTCTAAAGGTTTCATTGAGGTGCTACCCCCAGTAATAGGGTCACTACCGAGCCCTGGGTTAAGCGAGGATAAGCAGATCACGGTAGACTTTTATGGCAAGAAGTTCAGAGTGATAGGCAACACGATACTCTACAAACAGATGATGGCCGATATCCTAGGCAAGATATACTTCATATCCCCCAATGTGAGGCTTGAGAGGCCAGAGGCAGCGCTGTCAGGCAGGCATTTGGCGGAGTTCTACAAGATAGATGTGGAGATTAGGGGAGCTACATACCATGACGCTATGAACTTAGCTGAAGGGCTCTTAGACTATGTGCTCAGGAGAGTGTGTGAGGAGTGTTGGAGAGATCTGGAGGCCCTCGGCAGGGTCCTGGAGATTAGGAGGCCCCCCTACCCTCGCCTGACGTACGAGGAGGCTCTTCAGGTCTTATCGGAAGTAGGCTTTAAGGCGGAACACAGCCCCGAGGTGCCGTGGGAACATGAAGTACTTCTCTCAGCCGCCTTTACCTCCCCCTTCTTCGTAATGAACTATCCGAGGAGGCCCGAGGCCTTCTACGAGAGAGAGGACCCCCGTAGGCCTGGCATGCTGAGGAATTTTAAGATGCTATACCCAGAGGGCTTTGGAGAAGCTCTCTCCGGCGCTGAGAGGGAATATGAGTACGGGAAGGTCATTAGACGCATAGCTGAGTCAGGAGGAGACCCGGCTGAGTACGGGTGGTATCTGGAGATGCTTAAGGAGGGGGCGTCTCCGAGCGCTGGTTTTGGGATAGGCGTGGAGAGGCTAACGAGGTACTTGTGTGGATTATCTAGCGTGTGGGAGGCTAGGCCATACCCTAAGATCCCAGGGATCACCTCAACTCCATGACAGCTATATGGGCAGTACTAGCCTCGCATACATCAGGGTGAGCTCCTCAGCGGGGATCCCACGCACTAGCTCCCCTAATAAGGCTTCGAGGTGTTCAAGAGTCTTTGAAGCATCGCCGGTGCCTCTAATTAAAGCTAGGCTGCCCCTCTTAGGCATGGCATTTATGAAGAGCCTCTCAAGCCTCCTGAGGTATTCGCCCACGTAGTAGGACCGCTTGAGCTCGATCTCCACGGCTCTGGGCTCTACTCCGAACATCACAGTCTCGAGCACCTCTACCTCGACCACCCATGGAACCTCTTTGAGCTTACTAACCTCCTCCCCTGTCAGCCTTCTCCTCAGGGGGATCCCGGCTTCGAATAGATAACCTACAATGTACTCCCCCAATCCCTCCAGCTCTTCAAGCACGTGTGTTGGAGCTAGCCGGTGTAGAGGCACTCCCCGCTCTAAGGCGCCCCTTATGTGTACAGCCCTTGCTCCCACGAGCCGGGCTAGCTTCTCGGCAAGCTCCTCCTCATCTACGTAGAACTCCAGGAATGCTAAAGCGCCATACGTAGCCGGTATAGGCGTTATGCTCTCGAGTTCTCTCTCCCCTTCTGCTTCCAGGACCTCCTTAGGAGCTAGGTAGAGGGGCCAATCTCCCGTGAAGGACTGGATCGCGTCAATGTAATCATATGCCTCCTTAATGGTGAGCTGCTTAACTTTGTCCGAGATTAGTACCCTATATTCACGCGCCTCCTCCATCAGCTTTCCTCCCTCAAGCAGCACTCAAGTGGTCAATACTCTAATAGCACTCCTAAGCACTCACCAGGCTTCTCGCTTATTAGCTTATAGGCCTCAGGCGCGTCTCGGATAGAGTATCGGTGAGTTATAAGGTGCTTAACCTTCGCAATACCAGCCTCTAAGAGGCTGAAGAATAGCTCCGTATTGCGCTTACGCGTCCAGGGGTTATAGGGAGTCTCTACCACTGGCTGGCTGGTGAAGTGAGTGCCCAGTATTACCCTGCTAGGTCTGTTAACTTCGTCGTGGAAGTCGAGGGTAGTAGGTCCTCTCGGTGAGCTTAGTATCACGAGTCTGCCCAGGCTCCTAACGAGTTTAATGGCAAGCGGTATCACCTTGGGATTGCCAGTCACCTCGAAGACCACGTCAGCCTCCCCCACAAGCCTCCTCACCCCTTCCACTAGCGGCTCTCGAGACGCGTTTAGCACTGCTGTGGCTCCCGAGGCGAGAGCTAACTTAAGGCGTAAATCGTAGAGGTCAACAGCTATCACTGGGAAGCCCCCCGATAACCTGCTGAACTGTACGGCCATCTGTCCCAGCAAGCCAGCCCCCACTACCACTACCTTCTCACCGAGCGTTACCCGAGCCAGCCTAACAGAATTCATGACTCCTGAAGCTATTGTGTGGAAGGTAGCGGCATCGCTGCTGATGGTCTCAGGCACTTTGACGACGTCCTCCGCTCTAGCTATGAAGTGAGTGGCGTGAGGGCCCATAGCAGCTACCCGCTCGCCCACTTCCAGAGCCTTAAC
This sequence comes from Thermoprotei archaeon, assembly GCA_003649495.1. Lineage (GTDB taxonomy): Archaea > Thermoproteota > Thermoprotei > Thermofilales > Thermofilaceae > B17-G15. The sequence continues at coordinate 4,898 of QMRZ01000004.1, forward strand.
TCCCTCCCCAACCTTGATTACTCGGCCGACGCACGAATAGCCAGGATAGAATGGGTACTTGACGTACTCGGACCACGCCGAGGGACGGGGGAACTCGCCTCTGAAAGCTGTGAGCTCAGTGCCTGAGCTTATCAAGCTGATATCATTTTCGATGAGAACCTCACCCCTTCCGGGATCCCTGACATCGTACTCCTCCAGTTCCACTACTCCAGGCCGAGGGAATTTGACCCGAATGCCCTTCATCACGTTATTAGGGTCGTGACGTAGATAAGGACTTACACTGGAGAGGATTTTTAAGTAGGTAGCTGGATCATGCCTGATGCAGCTGAGGATGCTTTACCTTAAGCAGGAGGATGTGATAAAAGCTGGAGTCCTGGACTTCGATGCTGCGCTAAAAGACATTGAGGAGGTGTTCAGGATGATGGCTAAGGGTGAGGTGGTGATGCCCCCTAAGGTAGCTATGGACCTGTACTTCCCTGATGGGAGCCCGAAGGGGCATCTCGTAGCGATGCCAGCATATATAAAGAGCCTGGGGATTGCCGGCATCAAATGGGCGGCAGGCTTTTTCAAGAACCCCGAGCTCTATGGCCTGCCCCACGGCATGGATATTATAGTGCTGAGCGACCCGGAGAGCGGCAGGCCCTTAGCAATAATGGATGGAACGCTAATCACAGCCGTTAGGACTGGTGCTGTAGCTGGCGTAGGAGCTAAATTCCTGGCACCTGATGGAGCAAGCGTAGCAGCCCTAATAGGGGCTGGCGTGGTGGGAAGGGCCGCTGGATTAGCGCTCTGCTCAGCTATGAGAGGGCTCTCAGAGGTTAAGATCTATGACTTAAAGGAGGAGAAGGCTAGGAGGCTGGTTAACGAGTTGCCAGTTGATGCGAGGAGCGTGAGGAGCGCTGAGGAGGCTATCAGGGATAGCGACATCATAATCACAGCTACTACCTCTCATAGCCAGTTCGTAAAGCTTGAATGGCTCAAGAAGGACTGCCTATGCATAGAGCTTGGGAAGAACGAATTTGAAGATTCCGTAATACTCAACTCGGGAGTGTTAGTGGTTGATTACTGGGAGCAGATTAAGGCTAGGAGCTGGGTATCACTTACAAGGCTCTGGAGAGACGGCTTGCTGAACGAGAGTCGAATTAAGAGCATTATTGACGTAGTTGAGGAGGGGCGCGTGGAGGGAGGAGGTCTGAGGTTCTTCAGCCCCATAGGGATGGCTTGTGAAGACTTAATAGTCGCGTACAGGATCTACCGCACAGCTAGGGAGAAGGGGCTGGGCATCGAGCTCAGCTTGTGGGAGGAACCTTACTGGGCCTGAGAGGCGTGTCGCTTTATAAATGCTCTTATCTTCTCAACAGCTTCTCCTAACACATCTGGTGGCGGGAGGAATACTAGCCTGAACCTATCCCTCCGGTAATCGTAGAAGCCAGTTCCATGCACTACAGCGACGCCCTCCTCCATTAATAGCTTTTTAGCGAATCCTAAGTCGTCACCCCAGTCCCCCTTCACGGTGAGCCTAGGATACGCGTAAAAAGTGGCACGCGGCGCTGTTAGCACAGCCCCCTCCACCTCTCCCATTAGATCTAGTAGTAAATCCCTCCTCCGCTTAAACTCTCTCTTCAGATCCTCGATGAAGCTCTCGCCAGATCTGATAACCTCAGCAAGTGCCTTCTGCGCTGGCGTGGACGCTGATAGCCTATTGCGAGCTAGCTTCACTATTGCTTCCTTAACCTCCGTTAACCTCCCCTCTGGATCGCTGAAGTACATGTAGCCGATGCGCCATCCGGTGACCATGTAGCTCTTCGAGAATCCATTGAGCCCGATCACGGGTACGTCGTCCGAGAGTGTGGCAGTGCTGTAGAAGTCCCCCTCAAATACTATCCTATCATATATTTCGTCCGACACTATACAGGCCCCAACCTCACGCGCCGCGTCAATTAAGCTGGCTAGTTCTTCTCTGCTCAGGAGAGCTCCAGTTGGGTTATGGGGGTTGATTATCACTACTATCTTTGTCCTCGGGGAGATCGGGGAGTTTTCAAGCCTTATCTTCCACTCTCCTCCCTCCTCAACTATCCTATAGAACCTGGGGATCCCCCCATGAAGCCTCACATAATTGACGTATACTGGGTAGCATGGGCTCGGCAACAGGACCTCATCCCCCTCTTCGAGCATTGCAGCCATTATGAAGCTTATAGCCTCAGAGACGCCCTGAGTAACTATCACGTCCTCAGCCTCCATCTCAACGCCGTTAGTCCTCCTCTCCCTCTCAGCTATAGCCTGCCTGAACTCTTCCAGCCCCTCAGAGGGCGCATAGAAGTTGTAGCCCTCCTCAATAGCCTCTGCTAACGCCCTCCTCAGGATGGGTGGTGGGGAGAAGCCGTATCGCGGGGGGTCACCTATATTAAGGTATATTACCCTGCGTCCCTTCCTCTCCAGCTCCCTGGCGAGCGCGGCGATCTCCCTAATGGCGTACTCGAGCTCTCTTACTCTGCTCGAGGGAGGGAAGTGCCCATGCACGCGTAGCTTATGTGAGCGCAGTAAAAATAAGTTAGGCGATAGCTTGACTCCAGGCTCGAGAGATGACCACATTAGCTGTGGTTGGGGGTAAGATTCTCGAGGGCTTCGACGAGCGGGGAGAGCCTATCTGGCATGAAGGCATGCTAGTCGAGGATGGGCGAGTGACGTACCTGGGCCCTCATCCGGTGGAGAGGGGCGGGCCTGGAGTGAGGGTATTAGACCTCGATGGCAGGGTTGTACTGCCCGGGCTTGCTGATGCGCACATACATCTCCTCGGATTGGGGGCTAGCGCCTCTATGCTGGACTTAAGGAACGTTGAGTCGATAGAGGAACTCAAAAGGCTCGTAGCTGAGAGAGCGGCTGAACTGGAGGAGGGCGAGTGGATCCTGGGGAGGGGCTGGGATCAGGAGAGGTTTAAGGAGGGTAAGTGGCCCACTAGGTGGGATCTGGACGAGGCAGCCCCCCTCAACCCAGTCCTCCTCATTAGAGTGTGCGGTCACGTTGCTGTAGCCAATAGTCTAGCCCTGAGGTTAGCTGGAATAACGTCGTCTACGCCTGACCCCCCTGGAGGCGTCATAGATAGGGAGGAGGGGAGGATAACCGGCATCCTGAGGGAGTCGGCGATATCCCTAGTAGCTGACAAGGCTCGAGAAGCTCCTGCCAGGAGGGCCCTAGAGAGGGCCTTTAAGAGCCTTGTATCAGCTGGCATCACCTCCGTTCATGCAATGTCTGTTAGCGTGAGGGAGCTCAGAGCATTGGCTGAGCTATCGGCAGAGGGAGCGGTTCCAATAAGAGTCAGGGCTTACGTAGTCCCTGAAGCTGTTAGTGAGGCACAGTTAGTTAGCGAGTCGCCATACCTTAAGGTAGTGGGCTTAAAGGTGGTAATGGATGGGAGCTTTGGTGCTAGAACCGCAGCCCTGAGAGAGCCTTACTCTGATGACCCCGATAATTGCGGGCTGCTTTTGCTGGACAGGGGGAGGCTTAAAGCGATTATTAGGCTTGCTGAGAGAGCTGGGCTTCAGTTAGCGGCTCACGCGATAGGCGATCGAGCGCTGGAGGAACTCCTCAGTGCTGTGAGGGCGGGTGAGTGGGACGTTAGCGTCCGCGTTGAACACGCGTCTCTAACACCCCCAGACTTGTTAAGCGAAATGGAGGAGCTTGGGCTTGGAGTCGCGGCTCAACCACGCTTCATCATAAGTGATTGGTGGATAGTTAGGAGGCTGGGGGCTGAGAGGTGTAAATGGGTATACGCTTTCAGGAGCATCCTATCTAGAGGTCTCATCCTGGCGTTTTCCTCCGATGCGCCGGTTGAGCCACATAGCCCCTGGGAGGGTGTGTACGCGGCGACGACGAGGGGGAGGTATGAGGGGGTAGAGCTGGCCAAGGTCAGCCCAGGCGAGGTAGTCACTGTGAAGGAGGCTATCTATGCATACACCGAGGCGCCAGCCAGATTGCTGGGGGAGAAGTTGGGGAGACTCAGCACAGGTTATCCAGCGGACTTCGTAATACTCGATGGTGACCCGTTCGAAACGCCACCCCCCAGGCTCAGGCGGATGAGGGTTCTCGAGACGTATGTGGGGGGAGTTAGAGTATGGGGGTCAGCAAGCCCGCCGAGGCCTCACACCTCGGCGTAGGCGTTGCTCATCACACCATTAACTGCTTCACACAGTAGGAATAAAGTTTGAAGGGGTTTCCTGAGGAAAATCGGCCGCCGAGCTTAGCTCTACAGCTAGAAGCTGGGGAGCTTCTGACTTATTACCTCTGGTAGGAGCTTGGGCGGATACTCGCCTAGCCCCACTACCTTTACCTTGTTGCGAGGCCAGACAATGTCAACAGTCTTGCTCACCTCGTACTCTGCCGTGAAGCTGCCCCCCGGAGGCGCTCCTATTGCTACTCGCTCACCAGGCCTTAGCACTCTGCCTACCTTTAACTCTCCTCCCTCCCACTTGACGCTCTCAATCTTAATCACCTCATTCGAGATATTCTCCAACACTAAGCCATCCTTCTCTTTCTCGACTTTCAGGTGGCTGGGTAACCTAAACTTGAAGCCGTGTATCCTAAGGGCGAGCCTTGGATATCCCGGCTCCTCACTACACCCCTTAAACCTGGTTATAGCTTGAAGCCTATAGCTGACATCGTAGAGTAGCAGGTAGTTAGATGAGTACTCCCTCAAAATGCCCTGATACATCTTTTCCTCACCATCTATGTCGGTGACACGCACAGTCAATAGCCTGCCAATACTATTCTCAAGAAAGGGGTCATATGTGGCTCCTACCACGCCTATGGCCTTCTTCTCCATCTCGGCCAGCCCCTTCTTCAGCTCTGGAGCTAGTGGAGTAGCCAGCGTCGACGTAGTCTTCACCGTTAGAGATGCCAACTTATCCTTTACGAAGGCGAGCGCATTGTAGATCTTCCTGGCCAGCACCCGTAGTGGCGACGGGTGAAATAATCTTCTCAGCTCCTTCCTCCTCTTCTCAACCTCCTTTTCCTCTAGGAAATCTCTGAAGAGCATTATAGCCTTAAGATTTCCCAGCTCGCTTGCATACACCTTCCTTGAGACTAGCGATGGAGGCTGCCAGGGGTCATGCCTTACGTGGTTAAGCTCGAAGTCCTGTGGAACTAGTCCCCTAGCCTTGAATTCTCTCAGTAGCTTCTCAGCCTCCCTGCGGAACTTTTCCTCTCCAGTCTCGCCATAGCTCCTCATCAGGAATGATATGAGGGAGAGGGGGTTCTCAACATTCTCGGGTGGGAAGTACACTTCGAAGCCTCCTCCCCCCCTGGGCGGTATTGCCACCTTGCCGTAGAATGCCTCGTCGCCCACGACGACGAGGGCTCGCCTACCCTCTATGATTTTGAGCACTCTGTCCTTCGAGAACCACTCGGCTATCCCGTATATAATAGACAGAGCAGCGGCTATTGCGACTAGGTACGCTAAGGTGTAGATTAGGCTTATCGTGCCCGGCGGCAATAGCTGCTCTAGGGACGTTAGGTCCTGGAGGCACACGTTATTAACCTGTAGAGGCACTTGATGCATGTGTCCCATAGCCTCGCCTATGAGGCCGTGAAGAAGGCCCGTAAAGGGCTTATAAGAGTTAAGATAGTAGTCGACGAGCGCTCCCGTAGAATAGCTGACGTGCGGATTACTGGCGACTTCTTCATGTACCCGGAGGATGCCTTGTGGAAGCTTGAAGACGAGCTTAGAGGAGCCGCGCTAGACGCGAGTGAGGTGACGGCAAAGGTCAGGAGGGCATTAGAGGGAGTGAGGCTCGTGGGCTCAACGCCTGAAGACTTTACTGAAGCAGTGCTGGCGGCATTGCGTGGCGCGGGGGTGAGAGAATGAGAGAACTCAGGGTACTGCTCTACGAAACGCCGCATGACCCCTACATGAACCTAGCTTTCGAGGAAGCCTTCACCAGAGTCAGGGCGGCTGACCTGACATGTGATACTCTGAGGATCTGGAGAAATGATAGGGCGGTAGTCATAGGCTACTTCCAGGAGGCTGGAGCTGAGGTGAAGTTAGCCGAGGCCGAGAAGCTGGGGATCAGGGTAGTCCGCAGGTTTACTGGTGGAGGAGCAGTCTACCACGATCTTGGAAACATTAACTTCGCACTCGCTATTAAGGCGGAGGGAGTCAAGGATCCCATCAGTTACCTGTACTCCTACCTGATAGGCGGAGCTCTCAGGGCTCTCAAACTACTAGGAGCTTCGCCAAGGCTCGAGAACGTGAACGACATAGTAGTGAATCAAAGGAAGGTTTCAGGCGTGGCAGCTAGCACTAGGTGGGGAGTATACTTCTTACACGGCTGCATCCTAGTAAACGCCGACCTCACAGCCCTGGCTAAAGTACTTAGAGTCCCTAAGGAGAAGTTGAGGGATAAGGGGGTCTCAGAGGTGAAATACAGAGTAGCAAACCTAAGCGAAGTCTTGGGAAGAGAGCTGAGCTACCGTGAACTTGTAAAAGCCCTGGTTAAGGGGTATGAAGAGCTTCTAAAAGCCGAGAGCTATGTAGACCTGCCATCTAAGGAGGAAGTGAGGGTAGCTCAGCTACTCTACGAGTACAAGTACTCGAGGAACGAGTGGAACCTATATAGAGCACCTCACTCGGCATTTAAAAACCTGGAAGAGAAGCTCAAAGAAATATTAGCGTAGAGCACAGTCATATTCCAATCCGATACCTGCCGTAAAATACTCGCCTCTCATTTCCCCAGGGAAAACTCGTATGACCAAGCAGGCGTCCAGGAGAAGAGTAGCCTCCCGACCAGCCTCTAACCCCAGATTCATCATAGGTAAATTATCGCTCAGACTCGGAAATGCTACCTCATGAATATCTGAGATTATTACGCAGTTTAGTGGAGGTACAACTTCGCTTCTACCGATTAATCTGGCAATAAAATCAAGGATTTCGCTGATTTTCGGGTTTTAAGATATGGGGGAGAGTTAAACGTGAATTCCGACGCAATGACAATCAGTGAGTTTCACAGAAAATATAGAAGTACACTAAGGGGCCAGCACGCAATGCTCCACCTAGCTATCACCCAAATTCCTGGTGGTAGCTGGCAAGAGCCTAATTCCTGGCCTACGTGGCCGACGACCCCGAGGCGGCGGTCAAGAGGATAAAGACGTGGTGTAGGAGGTTCCTAGGCTACAACACCCACGCGCTGAGGTACGCCTTCATAGGCTACATGGCTAGGAGGGGGGTAGCAGCCCAGCTAGTCGCTAGGATAACTGGCCACGTTAAGCTAGACTACATCCTCCACTACACGCAGAGGGTGAGGGCTGAGGAGATCCTTGAGAAGATCAATCTGAGCTAGCCGCGTGCTCCTCTGGGTATATTATCTTGAATGGGTCTACGCCCCTCTCCCTGAGTAGCTCCTTCCACTCTATAAGGTCGTCTAAGGCCTCTACAGGGTCTACTGGGAGCTCCAGCTTCCCCTCCTCCACGTAAAGCCATAGAGCTCTCAGGCCCCCGTAGGGCCTATACTTCTCCTCAAGCTCCCTAAGCCTCTCCTCTGGGCTTACCTTCTTCTCCCCCTCTTCCTTCTTCTCGCCCCACTTAAGATTCGTTTTAAGCCGCGAGATAACTCCGACCATAATACCCATCTCCGCCTACCGTTCAGGAACTCCACTATATGAAGCTTCCATCTTCCAAAGTGGACGTGAAAGACATTCCGCAGCCTAGGCGCTCTGCCATACCTCCTCCTGAACCAGGAGGCATTCCCCCTCCTAATGACCTCATCGTGGTAGTTCACGCCTAGTAGAAGCCTACGCCCCCAGAAAATCCTGAAGTAAAAATAGCTCTTAACCCTCCTCAAGACCACCCTTAAGCGCCCCAGCCTAAAGCCCCGCTTCCTCATGGCTGGAGCAGCCTGACTATGTGGCCACAGTAGATGCAGCGCATCACCCTTATCCCATGAATCTCGTCCTCAAACACCTCCTCTCTAGTGAGCTCCCCGTGCTCCTCACAGATTGCCACGTATCGCTCTTCTTTAGGCTGCTCCTCAAGACTGGGGCCTCCATCGCTCTCGGTAGCCTCCACCACAGCCTCTGAGCCTCCCCCAGCCACCGCCTTAGCCTCGACTTTTCGACACTTCTTCCCTTTTCCTCTCTTAGCCTCCTCAAGCGTCAGCTCACCCTTCCTATACTTCTCGAGGATTAGGCTGGCCTGCTCGACCGGCATTCCCAGCACCTTTTCACCTTGATCTCAGTCTCGGATCGTTTTACTGAGTAACACAACATATAAATATGTTTTCTTATATACACTATTGGTTAAGTCAACATTCTACTTGATTACACTTAAATAATGTGATTTCCTGAGGAACTCAGGGTATGAGGATGCGAGAAAAGCACCGCGATGTTCACGTTGCATATGAAATCCTCGAGGCAATAAGGAAGAGGCAGATAGCCACTGTACGCCAGGTCATAAAAGACACTGGCCTATCCTCTAGAACTGTAGTCGATTACGTTAGATGGCTGGAGGAGAAGGGCTGGATTATCTCGCAGCTAGTGGGTAGGAGTAAGCTCATGATGCTCACAGATGAGGGAGAAGCGATCCTAGAGAAATTAGCCGAGATTATTACGCAGTTTAGGGGACGCTAAACTGCATCCCCCTCCTAAGTTCTCTGCATTTCCTTGTAGCTGGCTAAGTTTTACTGATGGCGGGTTCAGCAGGTGTTCTATGGAGTGATAATGTCTTAAGCCTATGAAAATGTGGGAATTTCTTGTTGCAGGCATGGAGTGATGAAGTGGGGACGAACAGTCCTCAACAACTCCTCGTTAAACGCTGTAGGGGAGCGTCGCGGCTAGCCCTCACTCTGCCTCTAATACTCTTTTTAAGGGTTAGAGGAGCGGGTTTAGTCCATGGGACTAGATACGTCAGCGAGGGCGCGGGGGAGTTGTAAAAATGGTTGAGATTGGAAAATACTGTGATTATTCTACCCTTGTTCCTGGCGGTACTTCTCTTTCGGGGATTATTAGAACGGGCTTCCCATCCTCTACGGCTGCCAAGAGCATGCCCTGGGAAACTAAGCCCATGATGACTTTAGGCTTGAGGTTAGCTACAACCACTACCTCCTTGCCTATCAGCTCGCTGGGGTCATAGTACTCTGCTAAGCCAGCAACTAGCTGCCTAGTCTCCCCTCCCAAGTCGACTTTGAGCAGGAGCAGCTTCCTAGCTCTCTTGACTCTCTCAGCAGCTACTATCCTCCCCACCCTGAGGTCGAGGCGCTTGAACTCCTCGAACGATACCTCTCCCACGCCCCAACTACCTTGAGCCACTGTATTTAAACTGACGTTGTGGGGTGTGTGGGGCTGGCCAAGATGATTTGCGCTACCCACAGCGCTGCTATAGCTAGGGGGAGGGATAGTGGGAGTACCATTAGGAGCAGTAACGAGTCCGTGGGCCTAATGGCATGTATGGTCATAGCCGCGCTGATTACGTCTAATGTGTAGTGGGCGAATATCGCCGAGAGGAGCCCCCACCTCAGGTAGGCCAGCGAGAGGATTATCGCCACAGCCAGCGCCTGCAGCAGCTTAGCCTGAGCTGGGTAAAGTGGATAGGGCACGTAGAGTACGGCAAAGATTGCCGATGATATGGCCACTGACTGGAGCTTACTCCTCGTGAGCTCGTAGAATAGCAGCAGGAGCATGAACCTGAATATTATCTCCTCCCCGATAGCGGAGGCTGCTGACACCACGGCGAGCTCAAGCCATGGGGGGCTTGAGTTAAGGGCCTCCTCGATGACTGGCGCGCCGAGGGGAAGCAAGAGCCAGAGCTCCGAGAACAGGTTAAATAGGATCTCTGATAGTGCAGCTAGTATTACCCCCAGGGCTAAGCCAAGACACCAGCTCTTAATGGCGTCGCTAAACCCAGGAACTTTAATGGGCCTAGTCTTGGCCTTAATGGCCAGCCCGGCTATCAAGGCCATGGAGGATAACATGCTGTAGATCATGCCGGAGTAGACTACGCTAAATGCCGCGCGGAGAGTTGGGGCAGCTCTAGCCTTGCCCAGCTTATAGGGCATCAATAAAGCGCACTGAGCGACGAGCATTGCCGCGAGCATTGAGAACGTCAGAAGCACTAGCCTAACCTTAGGGAGGGGCACTCTCAGCACGACAGCTATTATCAGGGAGGAGAGCAGCAAGGCTTGAAACCCCATCCTAGCCAGCGCAACTACGCCTCTCCACCTCCTAGCCTCGACCAAGGCCATGGAGCAGAGCCGCGAGCGAGGTAGCTCACAGCTCAGGTTCAAGGCTTTGTCAAGCTCGAGCTGGAAGTGACCCGGCTCAGCCCCCTTAATCAAGGTGATGGATGCGTCTAACGCCTTATCGCTGGCGACATAAGTCAGGTTAACGTATAGCGAGCTAAAGCCTAGCGTCGCGTCAACCCTAAGCTCGTAGACCAGCGAAATACCGTCGTAAAGCCTTACTACCCACTCCTTACCCCTGTACCTGTCCATCGACCGCGCGGCATCCGCATAGAAGGCACAGACGCTAACTCCCCTCACCTCGAAGAACACGAGCCTAGTGTAATCGCCCCCCAGCCCCAATGCTCTCTCAAGCCCCCTCGAGAACTCCTCCACGCGCACGCGATTAAACACCTCATTAAACGCGGGGCAGGGAGGTACTGAGAGACACAGCAGCAGAGAGGCAAGTGCTAGTGCCGCTACTGCGATATACTCGGCGCGCACCTCTCTTTTAAAGTGTCTGGGGATGAATTAAAGGATTGCTATTCTCTGAACGCCGAAAGTTTCATTTAGCCTAGTCATCCTTTTTAACCTCGCATGGACTCTTAATCTCGCCGGGCGGGAGGTGGAGGATAACGCGAGACCGCCACCTCCCGAGGACTCAAACCGGCTCTGGGCGATGGCTCAGGGCCGGTAAGAGTCCACGGGAAGAGGCGGAATCGCGCTATCCCCCATCTCCCGCCCGGCCGCCTTCTACCTTCTATTCCTGACAGCGGGTGTGCTCATTGGAGCGCTGTCCCAAGTGCGGGAGAGAAGGAAAGAGATCCGTTAAGAAGGTTGTAAGCAAGGGGAAAGTGTATTGGTATGAGGTCTTCAGGCATTCTGATGGCTCTGTATGCATCATTAGGAGGCTGAGTGAGGAGGAAGTAGAGGCGCTGAGACCCTCAGTGAGTAGGCTTGAGTACGAGCTTTTAGGTGCTAAGCGCCTCATAGAGCTGCTCCTAGAGGAGGTATGGCGTAGGGAGGAGGCCCTCCTATCCGCTAGAGATGAGGCGTTGAGGACGTTATACGTGGCTAAGCTGTATTTAAATCATGTAGCTAAGCTTGTTGAGGCCCTAGTTGAAGGCGAGGATTTATCATCGGGGGAGGGTAGTTGAGTAATGTGAAGTACGCTCTATTGATAATAGACATGTTAGAGGAGTTTGTGAGGGGGAGGCTCAGGGCAGAGGCGGCGGAGCGGATAATACCGAACATCTCCAGACTGCTGGAATTCTCCAGGTCAGCCGGCATTCCCGTTATATATGCTGTTGATAGCCACTACGCCAAGATAGATAAGGAGTTTGAGCTGTGGGGGCCTCACGCCATTAGGGGTAGTGCCGAAGCCAAGGTCGTTAAGGAGCTGGAACCAAGAGAGGATGAGTATATCGTCCATAAGAGGAGGTATGACGCGTTCTTTGGCACCGACCTCGATCTACTCCTGAGAGAGTTAGGCGTAACTACATTGATAGTGACCGGCATACACACGCACATATGTGTTCAACAGACAGCTGTTGGCGCGTTTTACAGGGGTTATAAGATAGTTGTGCCCGTAGACTGCGTAGCGGCGGCTAGCAGGGAGTGGCACGAGCGGGGACTCGAGTATATGAGGGCGTTCCTAGGAGCTGAGCTGGTGAGCTCTGATAAGCTCATAGAGAGGCTGAAGAGAGAGCTCGGTAGCCCACCCTCCAGCCAGTACTTGTAAGGAATTACACTAGGCACTATGAAAGATGTACGGCACAGGTACATGCGCCTACCCCGGAAGGCAACCTGCTGCCGTAAGCGTGAGCTAAAAATACTGCCTAAGGTTTTCATCGTCCACGCGGCCAGTTCTTAAGCGAGTGATAAGGCCAGCTAGCTCCATATGCGCCTATAATCTTCGAGTAGCTTCCTCCTCACGACATGCGTGTAAACCTGAGTAGTCTTAAGGCTGGCATGGCCTAGTAACTCCTGTATCTCTCTAATGTCCATACCCCGCGTAAGTGAGTGTGTAGCAAAGCTATGTCTCAGCACGTGAGGGGTAACCCTCTTCCTTATCCCTGCAGCCTTGGCTAGGGTCCTAACTATTCTCTCAACAGTCACGTAGTGAATATGCCCGCCTCCCCTACCGGGGAATAAGTACTCATCGGGTCTCATGTGCTTTAGGTATTCTACTAGGAGCGAGTGAGTTTTCCCGTTGAAAAACACGACCCGCTCCTTGCCCCCCTTGCCTCTAACTCTAATACTCCTCTCCTCTAAGTTCACGTCAGAAACTCTCACGTTCACAAGCTCACTAACCCTCATGCCAGTCGAGTAGAGCATCGAGACTATCAGCTTGTCTCTGAGGTTACTAGCCGCGTTAATCATTGCCTCCACCTCATCGGAAGTTAGGTAGCGTGGAAGCTCGGAGGGTCTTCTCGGTAGTTCAAAACCCCTCAGGTTGCCTCCCAGACCGAGGTACTCCATGAAGCGCTTCACAGCTACAGCTGCGGTGTAAACGCTTCTCTCGCTATACCCTGAGGCTCTGAGCTTGGCTAGAAATGCATCAACATCCCATGTGGTAGCATCTTTAACGTGCTTATTGCCCAGGTACTCGATGAACTTCTTCAACAGGCTTTTGAATGTCTTGATGGTATTTGGAGACCTGTTCCTCGCTAGCAGATGGGCAATGTACAGCTCTAAGAGCTGTACATTGCTGTACTCCTCAACCTTCATGGGGAGCCCAGTCTCTCCTTCAAGTCCTCCTCGTTAACCGCGTACTTCCTGAGCTTCTCGTTAATTAGGATGGGCGCATTAGCCCTGACTGCTATGGCGACCGAGTCGCTGGGCCTGGCGTCTACGTAGTACCGCTTTATCTTCCCGTTGACCTCCTGGCAGAGTACGATGGTTGCCGTGTAGACGTTGTTGAGGAGCGCGTCGATTGTCACCTTCTCCACTTTAACATCAAGCGTGTCCAGTATGGAAATTATCAGGTCGTGAGTCATGGGCCTCTGCGTAGCTACGTTATATAGGGCCCTAGCTATCGCTTCAGCTTCGGGCCTGCCGATATATATTGGCAGCACGTAATCTCCCCAGCCCTCCCCCTTCAGCAGCATCACTGCAGAGGGATACTCAATGCCACCAGTCCTTATCACGAGGCTGTAGAGACCGACGAGTTGGGCATTAGTGTACTCTTCTCCTCCCTTAAGCTCCCTGGATTTAGGCATGCTCTCACTAGAATAGGAGCTGGGAGCCCTTTAAACCTTTGAGGCTACCAGAAGCCGAGGGACATTAATCCTTCATCACTGAATAGTGCTATCTCAAGCTTTAACGTCACTAGAGGCCCCTTGTACTTCACTAGGGACCTGACACGCTTGATTACCTCGTCAAGTAGCAGAGCAGGATTCCTCTCTAGGGCTCTCTTAACCTCCTCGGGGCTGCTAGCCCTGTTCAACATGTGGTACAAGGCTCCCCTCACAACGCTATCGGATAGGAGGTTAGTGAAGCAGACTTCACCGCTCCTGATGAGCGAGCCTAGCGCGAAGCGCTTAGCCTCCCCTATTATCGGCAGCCCTTGTAGTGCTGCTGTCCGCCTCCTTATCTTCTCAACTAACGACTCGTCCTCCCTGTCTCCCATTGCTAGCCTCACTCTCTGCCTCCACTTCAGGGCCCACACGCTAAACCAATCGTCAAGGAGGTGAGCTAGCTTGAGGGGCTCCCTCTCGCTTAGCACCTCGAGATAGAATGAAGCTCTCTCGTCGGGAGAGTAATCGTAGATGAAGCCCTGCTCGACTTTAACGTAGTTGAAGAAATCCTCGGTGGATACTCTTAACATGAAGCTCCTCTCAGCTCTATTGAGGTTACCGAACTCGTTGATCAGCCTCCTGGAGAGCATCGTTGCGAGCGCTGCTCTTAATCCCCTGCTGAGCATGGGGCGCCTCCTCCGGAGCTTACGTTACGCGCCCCTATAAATGGTTCCCGCTGTGCACCGTACATGTTTGCGAGGAAAGGGGCTTAGCAGTATAAAGTTTTAAGTGGCTGTGATGGGCTAAGGTGATCAGGGGGATGAGCGGGCGACGGTCTCGTGATCTGTGAAGAATCTTTTCGCCAGCGACCCCCCAGCTCCTAGCGTCATGAATTAGTACCCAGCCATTACGAGTAGAATGTGGCAGAGGTACCGGCAATAGAGGGGGGCAAGCCTATCAGGGAGAAGCCGATAACTGTTAAGCCTCCAGTTGATCTCGATGAGGTGATCGAAGTACTATCCGTGATTAGAGATGGGGCCTTATCTATGTTAAGGGGGAGCAGAGTTAAGATGTTTGAGGAGGAGTTCGCGCGCTTTATCGGAGTGAAGCACGTAATCGCAGTTTCAAGCGGCACTGCGGCGCTCCATGTGGCGCTTAAGGCCATGGGTGTGGGGCCAGGTGATGAAGTCATAGTGCCCCCATTCACCTTCGTGGCGACTGCGACCGCTGTCCTGCACTCTAATGCAGTCCCTGTGTTCGCGGATATTGACAGGGAGACACTGAACATAGATCCAGCGAGTGTGGAGGAGAGAGTGACTGAGAGAACTAAGGTGATAATTCCAGTGCACTTATGTGGCTTGCCAGCGGAGATGGACGAGATAATGAAGATAGCTAAGGCTCATGGGCTTAAAGTACTCGAGGATGCGGCTCAGGCTATAGGTGCCGAGTATAGAGGAGTTAAGGTTGGAGCGATAGGGGATGCAGGCGCGTTCAGCTTCTATCAATCTAAGAACATCACTACAGGCGGAGAGGGCGGAGCCATCACTACTAATGATGACGACCTAGCCGAGAAAGCGAGGCTGATACGTCACCACGGGGAGCCCCGCTGGTACCACTACATACTGCTCGGCTATAATTATAGGATGACTGAGATGCAGGCGGCCTTCGGCCTAGCTCAGCTGAGGAAGGTAGATAAGTTGAATGAAAGGAGGAGGGAGATCGCGAAGATATACCACGAGGAGCTATCTAAGGTCGATTGCTTAATCCTCCCTCACGAGCCCGATCACGTGAGGCACGCCTGGCACATTTACAACGTCCTCTTAGACCTGGATAAGGTGAGAGTATCTAGAGATAAGTTCGTAGAGGCAGTGAGGAGGGAGAATGTCCCCATTAGCGTCGCATACCCCACAGTCCTATACCTGGAGCCTCTCTTCAGGGAGAAGATAGGCCATGGGAGGGGCTGTCCGTGGAGCTGTCCGTTCTACGGCAGGAACATCGAGTATAAGAGGGGGCTGTGCCCCAATGCTGAGTGGGTCTCAGAGAGGGTATTCACGCTCACCACGATGCCCTCACTCACAGACGAGGAAGCCCTGGACATAGCTAGGGCAGTCGTTAAGGTGGCTAAGTATTACATGCGTTAATCGCCGACTATCTCCGAGGCGCGCCCCTCGACAAGCATCAATATTTTCCCTAATGCATTTATCAACGCGTCTACATCCTCCCTCGTATTGTAGATGTAGAAGCTAGCTCTCACTGTTCCCTCTACCAAGCCTAAATACTCATGCAAGGGCTGTGCACAGTGGAAGCCACTTCTAACGGCTATCCCCCTCTCGTCAAGCAGAGCGGCTACTGAGTGGGGATCTAGCCCCCTCAAATTGAAGGCTATTACACCACCCCTCTTCTCAACCTTTGAAGGCCCATATACTTCCACCCCGTTAAGCTCTCTCAGCCTCTTCAACGCATACTGTGTCAGCTCTACCTCGTGCCTCCTCACCTCATCCATCCCTATCCTCTCCAGATACCTCACAGCCTCTGCTAGCCCTACGCCGCCCACAATGTTCGGCGTGCCAGCCTCAAACTTCCATGGCAACTCATTCCACGAGGGCCTTACAGCACCTCCAGCATACCTGACTTCACGCACCATGTCCCCCCCATAGAGGAAGGGCTCCATCTCGCTGAGCAGCTCTTCCCTGCCGTACAGGACCCCTATGCCTGTGGGCCCCAGCATCTTATGACCGCTAAAGGCTAAGAAATCACAGCCTATCTCCCTTACGTTCACCGGCATGTGGGGGACGCTCTGAGCCCCATCTACGAGGCATATGGCATCCACTTCGTGAGCTAGCTTAGCGATACGCTTCACGTCATTTAGAGTCCCGAGCACGTTCGACACGTGAGTTACAGCCACCACGCGGGTTCTCTCGGATATGGACTCCTCGAGTTGCTCATAGTTTAACGTATAATCCTCGCCTAGCTCTACTATCCTCAGCTTAGCTCCCTTTAGTTTAGCTATAGCTACCCATGGTAGCAAGTTGCTGTGATGCTCCATTATCGTCACCACCACTTCATCTCCCTTCCTCAGCTCTCTGAGCCCCCAGGAGTAGGCTACGAGGTTTATCGCCTCAGTCGTGTTCTTCACAAACACTATCTCCCTCCAGCTCTTAGCATCAATGAACTTAGCTACCACCTCGTGGGCTTCCTCATACGCCTCGCTAGCCTCCCTGCTCAGTACATGAAGACCGCGGTGTATATTAGCATACTTTTCCTCGTAGAACTTAGCCATAGCCTCTATCACCTGCCTAGGCTTTTGGGAAGTGGCAGCGTTATCGAGGTACACTATGCGCCTCTTAACGAGTAGTGGGAAATCCCTCCTAATCTCGTAGGGATTTAATGCCACACTAGCTACCACTTTTTAACTGCTTAAAAGCTTTGATATGACGCTGTCACGTGAAGCCTTTTCTGTTAATGTCCAGCCTTGAGCTCTCAGAGGAGCAATGGCTCCCTAAGCGACTAAGCAACTCCGCATAAAAAGCTAATATCCTATCGTGATCCGATGCCGTTTTCATTTAAGAAAACCCATTACCTTTGCGCCCAAACACGGATGAGGAGTATGGAATCATGATCCCCTTAGTAATTCCCTTAGAAGATCTCTACATCAGCACGTTCCAGTCGTAAATGGGTCTCAGCCATGAAGTAGTACCTGCCCGGAGGAAAATTATCGTACTCGAGGATTTCTAGGTCTGGGAATTACGGATCTGAGCCATTACACATGCCTAGGCGCTATTAACCGTTCACCACATCCGTAGCTTCATGTAGTGGATTGCATCCTCCTGTATTCGCCACGGGTGGGTTCATCACGGCTATGCACCCCCTCCACCCCGCCTGCGGGAGCTGTGCCCCCCTCGGCGAGGAGGAGGTTCACCAATAGTCCCCCTCACCTAGATCATCGAGTTCATCCCCAGCCCGACGTCATATTACCGCCCCCCATAAAACTTGCCAAGATATAGGTAGACACACGGTACAGAAAGCTACAGCTAATGTTTCTGCTCTCATACACTCCCCTATCTTCTCCTAGCTTGTGAGGCCTTATTATGAGAGGTGCTATCCTCTCTACGTTTAAGTACATGATTCCTCACCACTTGGGGTGTGAATCGGCTTAGGCAAGCCATACCTCATGTAGATCATCCCATGTGTTATCTCAGCACCATATTGTACTATTTCAGGACGGAAGCCACCGATGCTTACCTCTACATATCCACTCAGTCCAAGCTTCTTCTCCCAGAGACCCTAAGAAAATAAGCTATTCTAAAGGGCAAGCTAAGGTTTGATGCATTAAGGCTCCTAGCGAAGAACTGGATGAGCACAAGAGCGTTATCGAAGAAGCTGGGGTGTAGAGAGGAGGTAGTCCGTAGGCTTCTATCTGACATGAAGAAGCTAAATATCGTGATGGAGCAAGCTCGAATCTCAAGCCGGGGTAGACCGATCAAGGTTTACAAACTAGCAACTCCCATTATAGTGATCGACTTAAGGCACGCTTAATGAACCTGTATAGTACTACTTAACTCGGATTATATTCAGAATTTACAGCTTCAAGCAAGCTCATTTTTCTAATCAATACTTAGTAAGCTGTAATGAGCTCATCAGCACCTTACCCGTTCATCATGTCTCAGGGTAATCGAGGATCATCACTAAGTTGCCAGAGAAGCGGTAGATATAAAACCGCTATGGTGCGGTCATCCGCTTCTGCATAACCATCAGCAGCTTAGTGCCATCCAATTAACACTACTGCTTAGCCGTCTATCGTGCGGTAGGCGAGAGAGGTGTGTGCTCAGTACTCTCGCTGGCCGCTCACGCTCAGGTCTCAGTGGAATTACTTCCACGCCCTTGAATGGAACACCAATATTAAGTCCGGTAGAAATTGAGATGGAAGCTTCATGCCTAAGACTAATGACGACGCCTGATATTTTCTGAAAGTATAACATGCAGATATCGTGGCTGCTCGAGTGAAGCGAGGAAGGTTTTAAAATATAGACTACCTAAATCGTTTTACTGTGAAGAGAGCCTTAGTAATAGATCCTTACACGCGTCGTGAGATAGGATTTGTATGTCTAACCCGGGAGGAGTTGCTTAAGGCTGTCTCAAATCCCATAAGGATAAAGATTCTCAGGCTTCTCTCAGCTAGGCCCATGTACGTGAGAGAGCTGGCTGAGGAGCTTGGGATTAATGAACAGACGGCGTACTATCACGTAAATGAACTTAAGCGGGCAGGCTTGATCTCGGAAGTGGGGGTCGTCAAGAGGAAGGGGGCGGTGGCCCGTAGACTTTCAACTGCGATTGACGGGATAGCAGTAATTTTTAAGGAAGAGATCAGGCATGAGTACGAGCGCCTGCCAGGATTCCTTGATGAATTGCTACACTATGATCGGGCTATAATGGTCCTTAGCAATCCCATAGCGCACGGACCATACCGTGGCAGGGGCATGGATCACCACCTGGCGGCTCAGCTGGCCTTCTACATAGGCTGTAAGTACGGCGCCGGCAGCGAACTAGTTATAAAGTTAGATACCGAGATGAGGCCGGAGGATCTACAGGAGAACCTAATAGTTGTTGGAGGGCCCGTCGCGAACATAGTAACTGCTAAGCTTAACAAATATCTACCCATATGGTTTGATGAAGCGAGGGATCATTCAATAGTATCAAAATTCTCGGGTAAGATGTACCCAGATGACGAGATAGGAGTTATAGAGCTCATTGAGAACCCATTTAATCCTGGAAAAACGATCCTGGTGATAGCTGGCAAGAGGCATACTGGCACTAAGGCTGCTTTCCTAGCCTTGACGCGGAGGTGGAGAGAGCTCTCTCAGCCTAACAGATACGAGGGTAGCTACATAGCGCACGTGGTCGAAGGCGTGGACGCTGATGGTGATGGAATTCTGGACGACGCTGAGGTGCTTGAGTAGTGGAGTTAGATGAGCTACTATTAGAGATTGAAAGGAGGAGGGAGGAGAGGAGGAGGCAGCACAGGATGCTGCTAAGGACGCTGCTATACTTGCTTGCGGCGTTCACCGCTTTTACAATCACACTTATAATCCTCCTGCTTTATGGGAGGTAATTAATAAATATCGTGACTCTCCATGCATGGATGTATGCCAATGAAGGCTAGGTCGATCTGGATAGGTGGCTTCAAGTCGGTTTTAGATAATGGAAGAACCCACAGCTTGGTCGTTGACCTCCCTCCCGACCTCGGAGGCAGTGACCAGGGGCCTACTGCGCTCGAGTTAGCTGTAATGTCCTTGGCAGGCTGCGTGACTACAATCTTCGCCATTGTAGCTAAGAAAATGAGGCTGGATTATGAGAAGCTAGAGGCACATGTGGAGGCTGAGAAGGGGGAAGTGACTATAGAGAGCGTCAGGCTGACGCTAAGAGTTAAGACTAATGCACCTCCGGAGAGGGTGAGAGTAGCGTTCAAGAGGACAATGGAGATATGCCCGGTAGGCGTACTGTTCAGTAGAGCTGGCGTAAAGATTGAGGAGAACGTAGAGATAGTAAGCAGCTAATCGAGACGTCCTTTTCTACTTAATGCTGTACATGTTTTCCAACAACTATCTTTGATGCTGTGTTGGGGATTGAGTACTTCCACCTATCTCCCACAGCTATGAGCGAGAATACAGCGATTACCTCCGCCCCCTTAACAGCGGCTATCTCGCTAAGTGCCCTGAGTGTTCTCCCAGACTGTAACAGATCGTCTACTATTAAGACGCTATCCCCCTCCCTTAGCATAAAGGAGGGGAGGTAAAGGTGAGCGTACCTGGGGGGATCTGGTGCGAAGTACTTGACCTCCACGTAGCTGCTAGCGCTCGCGTCAGCCTCCTGCCTAGCGACGCAAAGCTCTACTCCAAGCACGTTAGCCACAGCTACGGCTAGGGGTATCCCGTTAACTGCCGCTGTTAGAACTTTATCTACGTTTAACTGGGAGAACTCCACATAAGCCCTGGCAGCAGCTAGGCGGAGGATGTTGATGTCATATGCTATCCTGGCAACGTTGACTACCCCCCTCTCATCCACTACTAAAGCCCTCTCCAAAACTTCGCCCAAAACGTTGCTATCCGCCAGGAGCTTAAGGATCTCAAGTGCCCGCGAGGGGCGGGGGAGTACAGCACCAGTGACGTACCTGCTCAAGTCGACTGCCGTGATCCTAAGCCCCCCCTCCTCTAGCAACTTTAGTACCTCCTTTCCGCTCATGAACTTCCTCAGGGCCCTTAGCGACTCTACAGCTAGTAGCTGCACCTTGCTGAGATCATATTTCTTCATATCCTCTCCGCATGAATTTGTTAATTGCGAGTTAAAAATGTGCTTCCAATAAGCGAAAGTCCTTTAAACTTTTATCAGGCACAGGCCTGCGGTGGGGGATATGAGCGAAGTCAAGCGGAGAGTGACGTGGATGCACATAGTGACCTTCGCATTCGCGACCGCTATATCCTATGTGCTAGCAGTAGTCTCGAGCCTAATATTCCCCGTCCTAGGGGCGCCCGGTGTCTCAGCGCTCTACGTGGCATCAGCTATCTACGTGCCACTGGGTGTGTGGATGGGCCTCTGGGGAGCGCTAGCTGGCTACTTGAGCTGTTTCTTCCTAGGACTATATCCCAGTGGGTACTCAGTGGTACAGTCCCTGATATGGTCGGTCGCAGACTTCATAGAGGCGTTCATACCAGCCCTCATATACAGGGCTATGAGGGTGGACCCGGATTTCAGAGCTAAGCGCCCCTGGGCGGCTAAGATGCTTCCCCTCTTCATATCGACTGGCACAGTCCTCCTACTCATAGGCATGACTGTACAGATATTGTGGGGCGCCACGTACGGGGAGCCCTTCACTACGGCATACGTAGTGTTAGTCTACGTAGGGAGCGCGCTAGCTGCTATAGGGATAGTGATGGGGCTCCTGGCCGGAGATGTGAGGACTTGGATGGCTCAGATATTGAGTATTGTGAGCGCAGCGTTCTGCAGCGGCCTGTGGGGCGCAGGGACGCTCACCGTATTTAACCTCCCACCGCCGCTGCCCGCTGAGCTCTTCTGGCCGATATTCGTGGGGTGGGTGCTCAGCGACCTCATAGTCCTCTCAGTCATTGGCACAGCACTCCTCGTGGCGTTAACCCCGGTGTTTAAGAGGACGGGGCTCCTAGTCAGAGGTTGGTGGGCTTAGCACATGCCGACTATACTCGGCGAGCTGGCAGGGGTAGAGGCTACATCGCCTGAGTATATGAGGCTACATGTTTTGTCCAAGCTTGCCCTCCCCCTCTCAATATCTATCTCCATCCTATTCGTCAAGGATCCTGCCTCGGCTCTCTCACTAGTGCTCATCGCAGGACTAGCATGTAAGGCGGCTGGCATACCTCTCTCCTCCATTAAGAAGTACCTAGCCGTGATAGTCAGCATGAGCTCCTTCATAGTACTCTCCTTCGCCCTATTCACACGCATGCCCGGCAAGGTTCTCTACGAGGCAACTCTGTACAAGTTCAAGGCCGAGAAGGGGGTTTTCGAGTGGACGATAGAAGTAACGGATACAAGCCTGACCTACGCATCAGTCTTTATACTGAGGATATTCGCCATGGTGCTATCGGCCATACTGCTCCTCGGCACCGTGACTGATAGAGACCTCATCTGGGGGCTTAGATCGCTTAAGCTCCCATTCGGCGCCTGCGTGGCGGCCTCGCTGTTCTTCAGGGGCATACAGTTCTTCGTGGCAGACTTCAACACCATCAGGGAGGCTATGATGGCCCGGGGGGTGGATTTCGCCAAGATATCTCTCGCGAGGAAGTTCCTCCTGTACATTAACGCCCTCATACCCCTGCTCTCGCTAATGATCACGAGGAGCTATGAGGTCTCCCTGGCGCTTGAGGCCAGGGGAATTGCCCCCTCAAGCAGAGCACTATCATCCTACCATAGGTACGGGCTGTCTCACAGCGATTACATAGTACTCGTGCTATCATTGTCGCTATCGTTAGCCTACATACTCTGGTGGTGGCTATTATGAGCGTGGTGAAAGTAAGTGACGTCTGGTGGAGGTATGAGGGAAGGCGCGAGTACGCACTTAAGGGAGTGAGCGTGGAAGTTGAGAAGGGCGAGTTCCTCGCGATAATGGGCTCCTCTGGTGCGGGAAAAACCACCTTAGTCCTAACAATGAACGGGACCGTCCCCCAGAGAATTCCCGGGGAGTTTAGGGGGAGAGTAGAAGTCCTCGGCATGAACACTGCGGAGCACGACGTAACCGAGCTGGCCAGGAGGGTAGCTATAGTGTTTGAGGATCCAGAGATACAGTTCGTCATGAGCACTGTGGAGGATGAAGTAGTGCTGGCGCTGGAGCCGCTGGGGCTGAGCAGGGAGGAGATGAGGGAGAGGCTAGAGTGGAGTCTTAGCCTGGTGGGGCTTTCAAGGGAGTTCTTAGATAGGCCGCCCCTCCAGCTGTCTGGAGGTGAGAAGCAGCGAGTGGCGATAGCTACGGCGCTCGCTAGGCAGCCAGAGGTGTTAATACTTGATGAGCCGACCTCCGACTTAGATCCATTAGGCAAGGAGGAGGTTATTGCGGCCATTAGGCGTGTCAGAGACGAGCTCGACATAACGGTGATACTGGTGGAGCACGAGTCTGAGTACGTAGCGGACTTCGCGGATAGGGTTATTGTGCTGAGTGAGGGCCGTGTAGTCATGGAGGGGGAGCCAGCTCAGATCTTCAGGCGCATGGATAAGTTGAAGAAGCTGGGAGTTTATCCCCCAGATGTAGCTGAGCTCTCTACTAAGCTAAACTTGGGTGTCACTACCTGTAGGCTGGAAGAAGCCTTGAGACTCGTGAGCAAGCTGGTTAAGGGAGTTCGTACACGCGCGTTAAGGGGTAAGGGCCACAAGCCTGGTGAGGTGCTGTTAGAGTGTAGCAATGTAAAGCACATATACCCTGATGGTGTGGTGGCACTAAGGGGGGTCTCACTACGTATTCACGCTGGAGAGCTGGTCGCCCTAGTAGGCCCTAATGGGAGCGGTAAAACCACGCTAGCGAAGATTATCAGCGGTCTGCTTAGACCCACTGAAGGCGAGGTTAGGCTCCTGGGCAAGCCAATAGAGGAGTACGATAGGCTACATCTTTCAGCTCTCATAGGGTATGTGTACCAGAACCCCGATCACCAGATATTCAATCAGAGTGTATACGATGAAGTAGCGTTCGGCTTAAGGCTGAGGGGGCTGCCAGAGGAAGAAGTGGAGAAGAGGGTTAGGAGGGCGCTGAGGATCTTCGGTCTAGAGGGGCTGGAGGAGGAGCATCCCTTCTTCCTGAGCAAGGGTGAGAAAAGGAGGCTAGCATTAGCCTCGGTCTACGTCCTTGATCCTAAGATCCTAGTGGTAGACGAGCCTACTACAGGCCAGGATATGAGGTTTAGCGAGACTCTCATGCAGCTTCTTAAGAAGCTTTCAGAGGAGGGGAGGGCGGTCATAGTGATCACTCACGCTGTGCCCCTAGCTTCACGCTACGTTGATAGGATGATAGTGTTGAGGGAGGGTAGGATAATAGGAGATGGAGGGCCTAGAGAGATACTCACGTCCCCCATAGCCAGCGAGGGAAGGTTGGTCATGCCTCAGATCTTAAGGCTGTATAGGAAGCTGGGCTTAGATCCTAGCTTAGCGCCGCTCACAGTGGATGAATTCTTGAGTGTGGTGGAAATAGCGTTGTAGACACGAGAGATTTAATCAGTCCCGAAGCCAGGGGGCCTGACCTTCACTACCTCCTTGTTAACGAGTGTGGGGGGCACCTCTCCCTTATAGAATGCTATTAGGTTCTCCGCAACGAGTTCAGCCATCTTAGTCCTTGTCTCTATGGTAGCACTGCCTATGTGTGGAGTTAGCACCACGTTATTCAGCTTGGTGAGTGGGTGGTCTGGTGGTAGTGGTTCTTGTTCGAATACGTCTAGTGCTGCAGCTGCTATCCAGCCCTCCTTTAATGCCTTGACTAGAGCATTAGTATCAACTACCGCGCCCCTAGCAGTATTC
>QMRZ01000005.1 GCA_003649495.1 Thermoprotei archaeon
AGGTGGGCGTGGAGCCCATACGGCTGACGAGGAGCCTCACGAACTCGTAGAGGTTAAGATCGCTAGAATTGGGATCTACCAGAGGCTGTGCGGAGGCAGCATAGATGAAAGATGGATTAGGTGACTACTTGATACTTACGGGATACCCTACAAGGTGATCAGGGACCCCCTGATTAGGGAGGGTAAGTTGCATGAAGAGGTCGACATCCCCATATTACCTGATGACCCTCTGCCACTACTTAAGGGTGAGAATGTAGAGGAGGAGTTGAGCAAGCACTGGAGAGACCCGTAAAGCTCCCACCCTGGCCTGAGGAGTACAGGAGCGGCTTTGGAAAGGAGGGCGTTAAGCACATCAAGAGATTTGTAGAGGAGGGAGGTACGTTGATAGCTATAAGGAGGTCTACAGAGATCCTCTACAAGGAGTTAAGCTTCCTCTGATGAGGGACTTAACTGAGGAGCTTAAGGATCCCCAGAGATTCTTCTGTCCGGGCTCCACCCTGAGAGCACTTATCGATGTAGAGCATCCGCTAGTGTGGGGAATGCCGAGGGAAGCTAAAGTGCTATTCATGGACGGGCCTGTACTGGAGATAGTGCCGTGCTATGATAATGAGAAGTTCAAGGAGGTTATGATCGCGGATAATGATTTGCTGTGTAGTGGTTGGCTAATAGGTGAGGAGTAGCTGAGGAGGAGGCCGTTACTAATAGATGCTGCCCTTGGGAAAGGGCATGTTTACGCCTATGCATTTAAACCCCACTTCGGGGGCCAGACCCATGGCACATTCAAACTACTCCTGAACGCTGTATATGCCTACAGGAGCTGAGACCCCAACCTCTTTCCTGATCCCTACACAGCCTCTCTCAGCTGATGAGCGCCGGAACGAGGACTGAGAAAGGAGTTGTGAGTAGTAACAGCTTATGTAACGGCTTACTTCTCATACGGGTTTAGGTGAGAGCCCTAAGCTATGTAAAGCTTCATAGCCTTTAGTCCCCCAACCTGATGGAACTTCGCAGAGACGGACAGCAAACAATGTGGATTAAAGTCATTAGCGGGAGATCAACCCGTCTAGGGCGCTATTACATGTAATTGGTTAATCAGCTCATGAATGGCCTTTCATTAATCAACACTCGGCAAATTCATCATCTGTGTGGAGATAAGGATCTTCACGCTAAAAAGCTATCGGTAGGAGTACTCAGCAAATAGCAGTGGTGGACGATGCGGATATCGTCTCTATGAAGGAGGCTGACGTGGTTAATGATAGATAACTACTAAAGTGAAGCTAATATGAGGCTTAAGAAGCTAGGCTGTGAAATAGGAGCGGGATGGGTGGGATGAATCCTTGCCAGTAGCTGGAGGGCCTTACCCAATCGAGATGATAGTTGCTGAGATATTGGCCATGGTTGAGGATACTAGGTTGAGCTTAAGGGCTGTGATGGAAGACTACTTTAGGCGTAAGCCTCACCTGGAGAATGCTAAGAACTTAGCTAGAGCTTATGCTGCTGGTGTGCTGCGTTCATTTAAGTTAGTGGACGAGATCGCCCGCTATGTACTGGGCCTAGACGTATCTCAGTTAGATAGCTTTAGCAGAAATGCATTAAGAGCCCTCATATATGAGGCGAAGTTCAGGAGGATAGATAGAGAAAGAATCCTTGGTTTAGCTAAGCGCCTAAAGATAAGGCTCAGCTCTCGGGATCTCTCCTTAATAAAGGAGGTAGGCTTAGACGAACTCGTTAAAGGGCGGAGCGAGGTCTCTAGGCTAGCCCTCACGTACTCTCAGCCCGAGTGGGTGGTTGAGTACCTCCTGAAGCTGTTAGGACACCGCGAGACCGAGAAGCTGCTAAAGGCGTTTAACAGGACTCCAACTACTTGGCTTCGCGTTAACACCCTTAAAATAAGTGTTGGAGAGCTGGAGAGGAGGCTTAGGAGGAGAGGGCTAGTGGTCGTGAGGGATGATGACCTTCCCTACATGCTTAAGGTATTGAGGAGCAAGGTGCCCCCCTCACGGGTCCCAGAACACTCTAGGGGCATGTTCTACATACAGGATAAGGCGTCAGCGCTTGCTGTCCAGTGCCTTGGGGAGGCAGAATTGATCGCGGATCTGACAGCTGCTCCAGGAGGCAAGGCTAGTCTCGCCCATCAGCTATGGAGCTCGGAAGTTCTAGCGCTTGAGCTAAGGAGGAAGAGGGCGTTAATCATGAAGGGACTTGTGAGGCGCTTAGACGCCGAAGGCGTCTACATGATAAACGCCGACTCCGCCCACCCCCCTCTCCGCGTGAGGCTTAGGAAGGTGATAGTGGACCCCGACTGCTCGAGCCTAGGCAGGCTGGGGCACAGCCCAGAGATAAGGCTGTGGGTGAAGCCCACCATGGTGCTGAGGTATGCAGCTGAGCAGAGGAGGCTCATTAAGGCGGCTTATAACCTCCTGGAGAGAGGAGGGGAGCTAGTTTACTCCACATGTACATTCACGCTAGAGGAGAACGAGGAGAACATTCTATGGGCGCTGAACGTCTTAGGATTAGAGCTTGAAGAGGCCCGTCCCAGGATAGGGCTTCCCGGGCTAATGGGCTTAAAGGAGGCACAGAGGCTTTATCCCCACCTCCACGACACCGTGGGATTCTTTATAGCTAAGCTGAGGAAGCCATAAGCGTGTGAAGGAGCCTAGCAGGAGCAGGGCTGTGACGCTCACTGCAGTAATGGCTGCTACAGCACTCCTAATATCCATCATGAAGGTTGAATTCCCCTTCTACCCCCTGGTCTACCTGAAGTTCGACTTCGCTGAGGTGCCCTCAGCGCTAACCTACATGCTAGCTGGTCCAAGGTGGGGCTATATGTGCGCCCTCGTCCACTACGCTGGTCTGCTGGCAAGCAGGGGAGATCCCCTGGGCCCTACCATGAAGTTCCTTGCAGTTGCCTCAATGCTCCTCGGGATGCAGCTTGCCCGAGGGCGCCAGAGACTATCGATAGTCTTAGGAGCTCTCGTGAGAGTACTAGCGATGTCTGTGGCTAACTTACTTGTTGTATGTGTGTTATTCCCCAGCTGGCTACCCATCATAAGAGAGTTACTGCTGACAGCGGGGATCAGGGTGGGCGGTTGGGGCGATGTTCTTGCGGCTGCATTGCTACTAACGGGAGTGTATAACCTCCTCCACACACTGCTCTCCGTCTTGCCAGCCCTCTTAATCGTCAGAGAGGTGCGCAGCAGGCTTGGATGGCCTACCTCTCCTTTACAGTAGCCCGAATTATTCTCTTCTTACGCCAGATGCTGTATTCGTACGCGATTATGTACAGTATCAGTGGTATGAGCGCAGCCACTACGAGTATACCTATGAGCTCCGAAGTCGATAAGGGATAACCACCTATTATGGCGAAGATGTCGAGCTGTATCCTCAGCTCACGCGTCTCATCCAGTTCAAGCATCGTCCTCGCAGTCCTTCCCCCATACTCCACCTCAATAGTGTACGTCCCGCTGGGCAGTAACGTGCTGTAGACGCCCGACTCATCCGTAGAGCCTGTTTCTACTAGCAAATCTCCATAGAGTATCTTCACGTAGGCTCCAGCTAGACCCTGCCCTCTCGAGCCCACGACGCTTACCCTGAGAGGATAAATGTTGGGGACTGTTATCGAGGAGTTATCAGGTGTCACTACACACTCATAGCCCACAGGCACGCCTTTCCAGCTCACAACCCTCACACGTAGAATTCCTAGAGGGACTTCCTTTACGATGAGGATCCCGTCTCGCCCCACTCGCGTTCTAATGACTGTTCCATCTAGCTTCTCTACCTCTACAACCGCCCCCTCCAGTGATACTCCACCATAAGCCGAGAGAGTAAGGGGGAGTGCTGAGGCAGTAGCCGCTACCCAGAGCACTATTATTGCCATTATGGACAGCCTCATGCTACACCTTCACCGTGGTAACATCACAAGATGCCTTTTCTAGCTAACGCAGATGCCTCCAGTAGACCCCTCACACAGGGAAACAGGCTATCGGCGTAAGCCACTACGTAGGTCTTGGCGGTCGAAGGCATCGTGGAGAGCACTGTGTAAAGCCTGGGCATCTCCCTCCGTAGGTCATAACCCTCAACTAGAGGGAGGTAGAGATCTCCAGTAGGTGACCTCTTAATTATCAATGCCGCCTTAGCCCCGGCTCTGACTATGGTATCCCTAGCCCTGACGACATCTCCTATCTCGCCTTCAAGTGCAGCTACAGCTCCCCTTAACTCCTCCTCCCATACTACCTCCTCCTCCAGCACCCGAATTTCCAGTATGCCTAGCGCATTAAGCACCCTTCTCAGCGCTCTAAAGCCCTTGGGTGTAAGCCTGCTTCCACCTCTGAGTACTTCAATTAGCCCGAGCTCCCTCAGCCTCCTGTAAGCCCCTCTAATAACCCCCTCCCCCAGGCCTAGCTCTCTGCTGAGCGCATATCTCCCCTTAATTCCCTTACCCAGTGCCAGCATTACTGAAATTTCGACAGCGCTCAGCCGGAATTCCTCAGAACTTCCAGTGCACATATGCCCATTTGATGATAGCTCCATCCGGTAACTCATACTTATCGGCAGCTACTGGGCCCAGCGCCCACTCACCCTTATCCCTCTCGTAGATGTACCACATCCAGGAGTAACCTTCACTCTTCGACATTATCTTCTCAGAGACGCCGTTGATTGAGGTGACGTAGACACCCCACTTCCCATGCTTATACTCAACATTCGACGCCACAAAGAGGAGTGCTTTAAACACGGTTGACCCCCTAGGGAGGAGTGTATAGTTGTGCCACTCTAGAGTGCCATTCCCATAATCGATTACCACGTCTACCCATATAACCCTCTTTCTAAGCTCGGCTAACGTCGAATTAACGTTCATCAGCTCCCCACGTAGTGAGCTCAGCTCTGCGGACAGCGCCTCCGCTCGGAGGTAGTTATGAGCTGCCAGCGCGCTTGCTAGGACCGCCCAGGCCAGCAGGATTATCAGTACCACGTGCTCGAGACGCGTGGCCATGTTTTTTCTAGGATATCTATCCTAGATATAAACTTATCTCTAGTGTGGTTTATGTGAAGCAGCTTCATGAGCTTATGAGGACGTATGGCCGTATGCCGCGTGTGTAGGCAGAGAGCGGCAGTGAGGCTTAAATACGCTAACCTAGCTCTTTGTAAGCAGCATTTCATAGAGTATTTTGAAAGAAGAATATTTAGAACAATTAAAAAATATAACATGATGAGAGAGGGAGATCGCGTAGCTGTGGCAGTTTCAGGCGGTAAGGACAGCGTCGCACTGCTCTACGCTCTCTCAAGCCTGAGAGAGAAGCTAAAGGTGGAGCTAATGGGCATTACCATAGATCTCGGGATCAAGGGGTATAGTGAGCGATGCGTGCAGATCGCCGTGAGGCATTATGAGCACCTCTCAATCCCCTACGAGGTAGTAGATGTGAGAGAGTACGGCTTTACCGTGGACGAGCTGAAGGGCTTGCGAAGATCGCCGTGCTCAGCTTGTGGAGTCATTAAAAGATACCTCTTGAATAAGGTTTCAAGAGAGATGGGGGCACGAGTCTTAGCAACTGGACATAACCTGGATGACTTCCTTGCAGTAGTACTCCAGGCTTACATTAGGGGCGACCTACGCCTCCTCTCTAAACTAAAGCCGAGTTTACCACCCATTGACGGCTTAATCGCTAAGGTGAAGCCTTTAGTGGAAACCCCCGAGAAGGACGCCCTGCTATACGTCCTGCTAAGAGGGCTGGAGTACATGGAGGAGGAATGTCCTTATGCAGTAGGCGCTACGAGCATCGAATATAAGGCCTTACTGAATCAGCTTGAGGATAAGCATCCTGGAATAAAGCTACAGATGCTCAGAGCATTCCTTGATAGAATACAGCCGCTAATCACCTACGAGGAGCCGCCATTAGCCATCTGTGAGAAGTGTGGAGAGCCCAGTTCAGGCTCCATATGCCAGTTCTGCAGACTATTAGAGCTGTCGAGGACCAAGCTCGCTAAGAATAGGTGTAGAAAACTAAATTAAGCATGCTCGCCATAGCACTCAAGCATGATGACCGCTGGAACTACTGACCCCTCAGGGGCGTGAGGAGGGCCAGGACGACTGACGTTTCTCAGAGAGAAAACTGATATCATAGCATTAGAAAATGTCCTCGTGGCGAGAGTAAATGTAGGCGTTGTAGGTCTAGGCGTGCAGGGCCTAGCTCATGTTGAGGCATTAAGTGGGCTTCATGATGCAAGGATTGTAGCAGTAGCCGACCTGGATTTTGAGCGTGCTAAGAAGGTCGCGAGAGAGTATGGTATACCTAGAGCTTACGACAGCGCTCATAAGCTAGCTCAGGACTCTGAAGTAGAGGCAGTCATAGTAGCGACTCCCGACTATGCACATCTAGAGCCTGTCATGACAGCCCTCAGGGAAGGTAAGCACGTGCTGGTGGAGAAGCCTATGGCGACCTGCCTCGAAGATGCTGAGAAAATGGCAGAAGAGGCCAAGAAGAGGGGGGTGCTGCTCATGGTGAATTTTGAGAACCGCTTTAACCCTCCATTCGCTTACGTCAAGGAGCTACTTAGTAGGGGAGAGCTAGGTGTGCCCCTTCACGCTTACATTCGCCTTAGCGACACAATATACGTGCCGAGGAAGATGCTATCATGGGCCTCTAAGACCAGCGTAGCATTCTTCCTCATGAGCCATACAGTTGATCTGGCTCGCTGGTACTTTGACGGGGAAGTACGAGAAGTGTACTCGGTATCTGTAAGCAGAATCTTGAAAGACATCGGGACTCCCGATGCATATGCAGCTATACTCAAGTTTAGAGGGGGATTTGCATTGCTAGAGAGTAGCTGGATACTCCCAGAAACTGAGCCCTCGATATTCGACTTCAAGCTGGAACTCGTGTGCAGCAATGGAGCAGTGTACGTTGATACTCAGAAAGAATCGTTGACTCTGTGTACAGCTAAAGCACACACGTATCCGCATCTTGCTAAACTGTACAGGCTTCACGGCACTCCAACAGGCTTCTTAAAGGAGGCGGATAGACACTTCATAGAGTGCGTAGAAGGGCGTGCTGAGCCCATAATAAAGGCTGAAGATGGCGTCGCTAATGTGAGGGTATTAGAGGCGATAGTTAAGTCATGTAAAGAGGGAAGACCCATCCGCCTATGAGTATTGAAGAGCTAGTACTTAGGACGCTGGCTAAGAGAGGCGTGGCTAAGGCTAGAGTGTTGTCAGAAAATGAGAGGAAGAAGGTTAAGGAGTTAGAGGAAGATTACTCGTCTAGGCCCACTCAATGGGGCTACCCAGTGAATGTGGGAGTGCTAGAATGCTTGAAGAAACGGCATGTAGTGGCCGTGCTCACCTACCCCTTCTTCAAGTGGCCTTCTGGGCCCTACGCTCTCCTAAAGCTGGATGATGCCACCGTGGGGGTGATTGACGAGTCAGGCTTACACCTGGACAGGAGCGCGCTTAAGCGCTCAGGCGGTAAGCATTACGTGATATATCCCCCCCTCAGGCTACCGGAACTCGATGAACTAATGACGGATTACGTAGCAGGCTCGCCCTCGCCGCCCACACATCACTACTTGGCCCATTTACTAGGCGGCGGGAGCGAGTATGGATCCTTACTGTTAGGTTTCAATTCTCTAAGGAGAAGATATACTAGTAAGTAGTATACATAGGAGTCATGGTGAGGTAATTAGATGAGGGAGATAATAAGGAAGGTACAGCTGATAGGGAGGTCCACCTTTGTAGTCTCACTGCCGAAGGACTGGGCTAGGCGAATGGGCCTTAAGCCGGGGGCCATTGTCTCTCTCATATTAGAGCCTGATGGCTCGCTAAGGGTGGTGCCCCCCTCCCTGCGGGGACCTAAGAAGCCCGAGAGCAAGCTGGTAGTTGCTGATGGGATGAGTGAGGGAGCAGTTGTACGTGAGTTGATGTCCAGATATCTGGCTGGCTATAAGCTGCTGAGGGTCGAGTTGCCTGTAGAAGCGCACAGGTACCGGGAGATCATCAGGCGGGTGATAGCCAGTAAGATGATCGGCGTTGAGATACTCGAGGATAGTGAGCGCAATATGGTGTTGCAGGTTCTAGTGAATGTAGAAGAGCTGCCAGTAACCGCTGTAGTGCAGAGGATGGGGCAGATAGCCGCTGGCATGATAAGTGACTCAGTTGAGGGGCTCATAACCGGTAACCTAGAGTTCGTAGATGAAGTGGCGGAGCGTGATGACCTGGTTGATAAGCTGTACCTGTATCTGCTACGTCAGCTCAACGCTAGCATTAGGGGCTTCGTGAACGTGAGGGAGATCGGATTAAGGTGTATTGAGGAGAGCATCGAATACGCGGTAGTAGGAAAGAGTATTGAGAGGGTGGCTGATCACTCTCAGAAGATAGCCCTAAATGCTAAATCACTAATTGAGTCGTCTGTTGATGTAACAGAGCTGGGAGAGGAGCTTAGAGCCATGGCTAACTTAGCAAAGGAAGTATTCGTGAGCTCCGTACGGTGCTTCCTCTCTCGAGATAGGGGTAAGGCGCTTAATCTCATGGACGAATACCCGCCTAAGCTAATTGAAGCTGAGCGGCGTCTCCTACATAAAGCCTCTGAGGTGCCCTATAATGCTCGGGGGTACATGCCGCTCAGGCTAATAGCCGACAGCCTGAGGAGAATATGCGACTATAGCATGGATGTGCTTGAGGCTACCATAGACCTAGCCCTTGAGGAAAGGTGCCGCTAATGCCTACAGTATATACTGTGGGCCACAGCACGAGGAGTTTAGAGGAGCTAGTCAAGCTACTCAGGGCATATGAGGTAGGCATTCTAGTCGATGTACGCCGCTTTCCAACTTCCAGTAAGTACCCGCATTTCAATGCTGAAACTCTCAGAGTAGAGTTAGAGAAGAGGGGGATACACTATGTATGGTTAGGTGACAAGCTGGGAGGTTTCAGGAAGGGGGGATATGCTAAGTACATGGAAACCGAAGATTTCAGAAAGGGACTCGAGGAATTGCTGGGAATAATTAGGAAAGGTGAAGTTAGAGGAGTTAAAGTAGCGATTATGTGTGCTGAGAGGCTATGGTTTAAGTGTCACAGGAGGTTCATAGCAGACGCGCTGGTTAAGCATGGCATTAAGGTTCTCCACATAGTTGAGGAGGGGAGAGTAGCTAAACATAAGCGGAGGAGATAAGTGCCCTGAGTCTTCTTCCCATCGATGAGGAAGGGGCCTTTGAAGTGTCCTGAATGCGGCGCCCTGTTCTACTCTGAAGAAGATTTAGAGGCGCATGTATCGGCCTGGCATAAGCCTGGGGGGCTCTATTACCTTGTCTGTCCAAAGTGTGGAAAGAGGTTTGAGAGCAGGAAGGGGCTGGAAGACCATCTCCGAAAGCATCCGGAGGAGGCTGAGGAAGAATACACCCCGCTGCTCACTGAATACGAGGAGTGAACAACTTATAAAATATTAAGTATTATTTAGATGGTGGGAAACCTTATCTGGGAGCCTAATGGTATCTGATACCGTGAGTGAGAGTGGGCTGAGCCTTAAAGTTGAGCGAGTGGGGTTTGGGATATATGCGATAAGATGCTTGCTATGCAATGAAATAATCGCACGTGTCACTAAGCCTCCACTGCCAGACTTACCAGCTTTAACGCCCGAGGAGGCAGTTAACGAAGTGAAGAGACATATGGCGAGGAGGCATAAGCTAAAGGAGTATGCAATTAGTGGGGAGCAGCTTGCCCGCCTCTTGAGTCGCTAGAGATCTCGGTAGTGGCATAAAGTCTTCCTGGCCTCTCGGGGAGGATGCCTTCAGGCCTGTACATGAGCAACAATATTAGGGCTACGCCCATCACGGTATAGTAAAGATAGTTCACGTCGAAAGGAAGAGGTATTAGATGCTTAAACAGCGTGAGGGCCCTATCAATGCCTATATACGTGAGCGCGCCTAGACACGCGCCAGCATTGTTGCCCGCTCCCCCCATCACTACCATTAGCCAGACGATAAACGTCTTCAGTGGTGTGAACTCGTCGGCCACCACAGCGCCTAGGTACATAGCGTACATTGAGCCTGCAGCCCCTGCAATCGCGGATCCCACAGCCAGAGTCTTAATCTTGAGAAGTACCACGTCTTTACCGAGGCTAGCAGCTGCAGCTTCCTGATCTCTCATAGCTCTTAAGGCCCTGCCATAGGGAGAATTCACCATAATGTTGATGAGCAATACTGTTGCCGTGGAGACTGCTACCATGCTGCCGACCTTAATCAGCTCTGAGTAGGTCCCCGCCCAAGCGAATAGGTTTGGCACCGATACCCCAAGCGTGCCACAGACCAGCGGCTCGTAATTACGAGCTACTATTCTCAGTAGCTCCCCCGATACTATTAGCGTCACTCCGAGGTAATCCTCCCTGAGTCGAACAGCGGGGTAAGATGCTAAGATTCCCAGCAGCGCGCCCACTCCAGCGCCTAGTATGAGCATCAATGCGAACAGAGTCAGAGCCAGCAGGGGATTAGTCGCCAGGTAGCCTGATCCCCTAGTCGCTAAAAGCGTATTGTAGATCTTAAACTTCGATACGTCCCACACCATGTCTGGAGGAGCGCCAGGGGAGAGGGCTACTAGCCTAGTGAGCAGGGCACCCGTAACGAACGCCCCCCCAGCGAAGAACATCACCTTGCCAAAGTTGGGGAGGCCTCCATAGCCGTACTCTAAGTTGAGGCTCAGCGCCAACATCTGGTAAATAGAGTAAAATGCAGCTAACCCCAGGAGGAAGGAGAACAGCTCAGCCACTGCGAACCACCCCTCTCGACATTCTACTTAGTAGACGCCTCCATTCAACTCCTGAGAGTCCCCTGGGAGCTATGAGCAGTAAGATCACCAGTATTGCGAAGGGTATTGCTGGCCTATAGGCCGTTGAGAGATTCAAGGGAGGTCCCGATAGCAGGTAAATCCCCAGCACCTCCGACAGCCCTATCACGTAGCCTCCAATCACTGCTCCGAAAACAGCATCCAGCCCGCCCAGCACTGATGCAGCAAACATCCTCAAGAGCAGCGCCCAGCCAGTCTCTGGATCTGTGGGAGTTCTGAACGGCATAAACACGCCAGCTACGCCAGCGAGCCCCCCTGCGATTAACCACGATACTGCACGTGCTTTATCGACGTCTATGCCGATAGCGCTAGCTAAGCTAGGATTCTCAACCGCGGCTCTAAGCGCTACCCCGTATTTAGTGCGATGTAGGAAGAGGTAGAGAGATATGATAATCAGTATAGCGGTGATAGTGGATACTACTATGTAGCTGGTCAGCTGTCCACCCTCCTCACGGAATAGAAAGCCTCGCCAGTAGCTCTTAGTAGATGTTGTCATTACATCCGCAAATATGTGCAGAGATGCTCTCAAGATGACTTCAGTGCTCATCGACGCTATCATTAATGTCACGATGCCCGCTCCTCTCCTATCGAGGGGCCTGTACACCAGGTAGTAACTGGCTAGGGCAGCCATCCCCGATGCTATGAAGGCAAGGGGGATTGCCGCGTAGGGGGTTATCCCTAGGAGCCGAGCTGCGGCTAACGCAGTATACGCACCTATCGTTACTAAATCGCCGTGAGCAAAGTTGGGGACCTTGAGGGTTATGTAGGTTAACGTTAGCCCTATTGAAGATAGTACTATGATGTTGCTAAATGCGAGCGCGTCGAGCACTACGTTCATGATCGTACCCCTAAGTACAAGCTGGAGAGATCGCTTCTGCTGAGCAACTTATTAGCATCGCCCATGTAGACCTGCTTTCCAGATACCATCAATAGGGCCTCATCCGATATTGAGAGAGCAAGCTTAGCGTTCTGCTCGACGAGAATTATCCCTACGTCCTCAGACTCCCTTATCTGTGCTATTAACCCTATGATCTTCTCCGCTACTGGGGGGGCTAAGCTGGCTGTAGGCTCGTCCAATATCAACAGCTCAGGACTCCTCACTAAAGCCATCGCAAGCGCTAACATCTGCCTCTCCCCGCCGCTCAGAGTCCACGCCTTTCTACCCATCAGCCTCCTCAGCGGAGGCAGTAGCTCGAGTACCTCCTCAATCCTATCCTGTAATTCATCTCCTATCGTGTAGCCAGCCATTATGAGGTTCTCCCTAACTGTGAGGCGCTCAAACACGTTATTCATTTGAGGCACATAGACCATGCCCCTCCTAGCCTTCTCATGCGGTTTAAGCCTAGTCACATCCTCTCCCCTGAACAGGATCCTGCCGCTGTGTACCGTAGCCAGGCCCATCACGGCCTTCACTAGCGTGCTTTTACCGCTCCCATTGGGGCCTAGCACGGCTAGGAGTTCCCCACTCCCCAGGGAAAAGGACACATCCTCAATAACCCTTATGTCGCCGTAGCCTGCTGTGAGCTCCTCAACCTCCAACAGCATCTCAACCACCCAAGTACGCCTTGAGCACCTGAGGACTCTTAAGTACCTGCTTTGGTGTACCCTCCTCTATCACTCTGCCTCTGAACATAGCGTAGGCGTAATCGGCGTAATCAGCTATTACATCCAGCCTGTGCTCCACTATGAGGAATGCGACGCCTAACTCGTCTCTCAGAGAGGAAATGTGCTTCACTATAGCCTCCGCTAACCGGGGATTTATGCCAGCTAGCGGCTCATCTAGTAGAATCAGCTTGGGAGAACTCATCAATACGCGCCCGAGTTCTAACAACTTCAGCTGCCCACCGCTAAGCTCTGAAGCCCTCCTATCCCACATGTGCCTCAGGCTTAGAAGCTCAAGTATCCTGAACGCCCTCTCAACATGTTCAGCCTCCTCCTCCAGCCACCTCCTCCTATGCAGTAAAGCGGTTAGTGGAGATTCTCCTGTTGACCATTTTGCAGCTACTAGGAGGTTCTCCAGGACCGTCATCTTAGCGAAGGGCGCTGGAAGCTGAAAAGTCCTAGCTATGCCCGCACTGTATAGCTTGTGAGGGGGCCAACCTGTAACTTCACAGTTGTTGAAGAATACCCTGCCACTATCCGGTTTATAGAAGCCGCTGATCACATTAATGAGCGTGCTCTTACCGCTCCCATTAGGGCCTACTAAGAGCGTTATAGACGATGGTTCAACTCGTATGCTTACATTATCTAGCGCTATGACTCCCCCGAATCTCTTGAAGAGGCCATCGGTTATGAGGAGGCTCATACTAGCCGCCTTCGAAGAAGGTCACCGAGTCGGAGGCGAACGTGTACACGCCAGCTCTAACCCACTTGTAGCCCGTCGGGGTCTTTACGATCTTCAGTATTAGGTAATCACCGCCAGCCCTATCGCCATTCTCGTTGAGCAGGGCCCATCCACTAACTCCGAAGTATCTACTGGCTACCTGGGGTAGAGCTTTAGCTATGAGTGCCCCATCATACTCTCCAGCCTCGAGTATGGAGAGAGCAGCTACCCATACTGCGTCGTATACTGTGTAACAATACGGGTCTGGATCCTCGCCATATGTTTCCCTAAATCTCTTGGTAAACTCCTCGTACTTGGGGCTTAGAGCGGGGTTAAATACTGTTGAGGGGAGACCCCCAATCTTCACTATGAAATCAGCCATCGTCAGGAGCTTGCCTGAGCCAGCACTCCCATCAGTTCCAAACCACTCCACGCTGGAGAGAGTCGGGTCGCGGCTAGCGGCCTGGAGTATCGCTAGCCCATCATCCTCAAAGGCTATCATCAAAACTTTGGTGTGGGGCCCCACGCCGAACTCCTTCACTATATCAGATAGCCTGCTGACCTCAGCTGATAGATCCTTAGCCTTTGGGTCATAGCGAATACCTCTCACCTCTCCCCCTAGCTTCTCAAACTGCTCCTTGAAGGATTCGAATAACAAGTCTCCCCAGTCGTCGCCCCTATAGATCACGGCTACCTTCTCCGCCCCACTGGCCTGTAGGAGCCTTGCCAGTGCCCTACCCTGGAACTCGTCGGTAGGCACGAATCTAAATATGTAATCACCAGGTATCGCTAAGGCTGGGGAGGTGGAGGAGTGGGATATAACAACTATGCCCTCCGAGTCAGCGAAGCTTTTAACGGCTTTAACTTCAGCGCTGGATAGGGGGCCTACGACTACTTTCACCCCCTTAGCGGCTAGGGCCTGTATCTTAGCTAGCGCACCCTCCTGTGTGCCCTGCGTATCCTCGGGGATGAGGACGAACTTCACATTGTAGCCTAGAGCCTTAACGTATGCATTTACATCCTCAATAGCCATCTGGGCAGCGGCCTGATGACGCTTCGAAAACTCTGACAAATCACCTGTCAGGCCAAATAAGCCCCCGATGGGTATTTCTTCGGGAAGTTTCTTGACAGCACCACCCTGCTTAGGTGAGAAGGCTATGTAACCGCCGCCCAGGCCTGCTGCTAGGCCTATTATGAACGCTATTACTACGACTGCGATGATCCTCATCGGCCACCTAGCATTCATAACCAGCTTTAAACTTTCCTCAGGATATTAACGGAAGTAATTCAAAGAGTTTTGAATAGCACCTAGATCTAATTTAAGATTTTGGCATCATGCTTAAATTCGGGTATGTGGCTTAACCCTGTGTTCAGGATATCTAAGCACGTGTTAGCCAGTAGGCCTTACCACATACAGGCTAAGCCCGGTGATGTAGCTGAGCGCGTGCTAGTGGTGGGAGACCCTGGGAGGGCTGATTTAGTGGCTAATGAGCTGCTTTCAAGCGCCAAGCCCGTCAACATGCACAGGGGGTTTAACACTTATACAGGGTACTTCAATGGTGTGAGGGTTACCGTGTCAACTCACGGCATTGGGGCGCCTTCAGCCGCCATAGTGCTGGAGGAGCTCAAGATGCTCGGAGCAAAGCTGGTAATTAGGCTGGGCACTTGTGGGGGGCTTATCCGAGATGTGAGAATAGGTGATATAGTTGTAGCTCTTGGCGCGGCTTATCAGCCGGGAGGGACCTTAGGCATGTATGCGCCAGACCTCTGTTATCCGGCTGTAGCTGATCCAGAGGTGGTATTGGAGCTCGAGAGGGGGATGGCTGAGGAGGGACTTAGGATCCACAGGGGGCTCGTGGCCTCCAGCGATGCATTTCACGCTGAGGAGGATAAACTAGAGTTTTGGAGCAAGCTAGGCCTCATAGCAGTTGAGATGGAGTGCGCAACGATCTTTACAGTATCAAGAATCCGAGGACTTAGGCCAGGAGCAGCTCTAATGGTTATCGATAACCTCGCTACTGGAGAGTTCATGAAGGATGGAACAAAGAGGAAAGAGTTGACGTTGAAGGCAGCGAGAGGCGCTTTAAGGGCATTGACTAGAGTTAAGCTTTAGAGTAGCTACGGGCGTGCCCAGGGTAGTAATAACACTTTATAGCGACCTCGCTAGACGAAATTCACGTGAAGATAGGGCTTAACTTATGGACCCTAGTAGGATTCGAGTACACTATCAGGCCTAACCTTGAGGAGGCTGTCAAGACTGCTGGCGATATGGGATATGAGGGCGTGGAAGTGATCTTCGATGATGGAGTCCTAGATCCCCGCAAGATAAGCAAGGAGGAGAGAGAGCGCATAAAGGGAGTGGGCGTCGAAATACCGAGCGTCGCTACAGGCATATTCTGGAAGTACAACTTAGGCTCCCCCGACGAGGGTGAGAGGAAGACTGCTATCGAGTACATCAGGCTGGGACTGGAGCTAGCCAGGGATCTGGGAGCAAGGGTCTTACTAGTAGTGCCTGGAGTTGCTAAGCCCGAGATACCATATGAGCAGCTGTATGAGACTGCTAAATCCTCAATTAGGGAGGCAGCCAAGACCGCTGAAGATCTCGGCGTAACGATAGGCATTGAGAACGTCTGGAATAAGTTCCTGTACAGCCCACTTGAGTTCAGGAGGTTTATAGATGAAATAGGATCAGAGTATGTCAAGGCGTACTTCGACGTGGGGAATGTAGTAGCTTTAGGCTATCACGAGCACT
Organism: Thermoprotei archaeon; assembly: GCA_003649495.1. GTDB lineage: Archaea > Thermoproteota > Thermoprotei > Thermofilales > Thermofilaceae > B17-G15. The sequence goes on from QMRZ01000005.1 coordinate 15,901, forward strand.
GGACCAGGCTACTGAAGAATAAGATAGCCATGGTTCACGTCAAGGACTTCGACGTGGAGGTGGGTAATATAAGGGGCTTTAGACACGTGGGTAGAGGCAGCATAAACTGGGAGAGAGTAATAGCTCTCTTGAAGGAGGCTGGCTACGATGATTTCCTAATAGTTGAGTGCCCGCCTGAGTTCTACCCAGATCTTGAGAAGCCTAAGTATCCTGAGGACGGCATAAGGGCAGCTAGAGATAACCTAGAGGCGCTCAAGAGGATACTCGGGAGGGGTAAGTAAGCTATACGACTTTTTCTCCAGTGGCACACATGGGCTCAGAGGTACTTCCGCTCATCACAGTCAGCAAGGCGCTTTACTTCATGGCCCCGTTAATCCTCGGAGAAGTCTCTAAAAAGTTTTTGAGACGCCGACACGTTAAATAGGAAAAGCCCAGTCTCACTCCATGTGAGCGAAGTATCCATTAGAGTCTACAAAGCTGGCGATGAGGAGCGTATTCCGAGCCTCCTCAGGAGGTGCTTCGATACCTTCAACAGGTACGGGCTTGATAGAGAGAAATGGCTTGAGTATGCCAGGCTAAATGAGGGATTCAAGCTTGAAGGCGCCTACGTACTGGAGGTTGAGGGCTCTGTGGTATCCCACGTTCAGGTAGTGGAGAAGACTCTGAGGACCGCGGCTGGGCTGCTTCTAACTGCAGGCATAGCTAATGTCTCCACCGACCCCCAATACAGGGGCAGGGGCTACGCCACTAAGTTGCTGGGAAGCGTGATGGAGGATTATAGAGGGAGACAGTTCCCATTAACCGCCTTATTCACGGGCTTCGCCAGCGGCCCACAGAGGATCTATAGGAGACTCGGCTACGTGGACGTCTGTCTCGAAGAGACGTTTACAGCACCTCTATCAGATGCTGAGAGGAGGGCACTTAAGGTTAGCGGCATCGAGGTCAGGGAAGCTGAGGAGCGCGACCTCCCAGCTCTCATGCGGCTGTACGAGGAAATGGGTGAGTGCTTCACCGGATGGCCTCATAGGCCTGAAAATGACTGGAGGGAAAAGATCTTCGCGAGGACCGCCTACCACAGCTTCTTCTACGTGCCCAGGGAGGAGGGCAACCTGGTAGTCGCAGAGGAGGGAGGGGAGGTGCTGGGCTACGCGGTCACTATACGGTCTCCCCAGGAGCCTGACTTCATGTGGCTACTGGAGCTAGTCTACAAGCGAGACAGGCCCGACGCACTTCAATCTTTATACACGTACGCTGTAAAGAGAGCTGCCACTTTAGGATTAAAGGCTGTGAGAGCCTCAATCCCGCGTGAGGATACGTATAGACGAGTATTTCGCGAGTTCAAATCTCAGGTAGGTGGGGGAGTTTACATGGTGGAGGTGCTAGACTTAGAGGCATTAACTAAGGAGGCATTAAGGACTGCTGACCTACGGGCTAGTAGCTTGATACCAGCTACTAGCATAGAGCTCAGGTACCGAGGTAAGGCTGTGAAAGTAAGACTTGGCGATGGAGAAGCTACACTACATGATGGAGATGTAGATGCCAAAATCGACGTGAACCCCGAGGAGTTCAATAGGTTGCTGTTTGGTTTTAGCAGCGTCGAGGACCTTATTCTCGGCTCTTACATTAAGAGCGATGTTCCGCTTAAGCGGGTAGCTGAGGCGTTAAGTGTCCTATTCTCGCCTAAGCCGTTACACATTTGGCCAGTAGACCACTGGTGATGGGAAAAAGGGAAGATTATTCTAACGCAGGGGGAGCTTTACCGGCTCTCCCTTCTTACTGGACTCGTAAGCTGCCAGCGCTATCTCCAGCGCCTTATAGCCGTCGTAGCCTGTAGCCCTGGGAGTCTTGTCCTCCTCTACCACGCGTACGAAGTCCCTTATCATGTTGAAGTCACAGTCGGACCCGAAGTACACCCATGTTAGCGGCTTCCCATCAACCACAAGATTTATGCAGGACCTGAAGGCATCGACCACTATGTAGCCCTCTGTCCCTATAATCCCGAGCCATACGTCGCCCCATATTGGCCAGCCCTCATGTCTCGACCAGCTACAATCAATGCTCCCTATGACCCCCTTCCTGAATTTAAGGGAGATGAGTGCGTTGTCCTCCACCCTTAATTCGCTCCTGATCTTCTCGCCTATTACGGCATAGACCTCCTCCACCTCATCACCTGTGTACCATCTCATCAAGTCGGCGGTGTGCACTGTATGATCCATCACAGCTCCACCCCCAGCTAGCTCGGGATCCCCGAACCAAAGGCCTGGGTACTTGCCGTGATTAGTGGTAGTTATGACCAGTACATCGCCTATCTCTCCTCTCTCTAGGATGCCCTTAATGGTCACGGTTGCGTCGTGGTACCTCATCACAAATGCCTGCTGTAGCTTCACACCAGCCTTCTCAGCTGCTCTTATCATCCTCTCCGCATCCTCTAAGCTTGTGGCTAGCGGCTTCTCCACTATCATGTGCTTCCCAGCCTCTGCTGCAGCTATGGCTAACTCAGCATGCTTAGCATTCTCCGATGTTATTATCACAGCATCAATGTCATCTCTCTTGAGGAGTTCTCGATAATCGGTGTAGGTATCCTTAACGCCGTAAGTCTCAGATGCTTTCTTAAGCCTTTCAGGATTATCATCGTAGATTGCCACTAGCTCAGCTTCCTCAAGTTCCTTAACCACCCTGGCATAGCTCCACGCATGTATGTGAGCGAATGACAGGATTCCAAACCTTAACTTCCTCATAGGACCTCACCCCCCAGGGGGAGCTTCACGGGCTTACCCTCCTCTACCGACTTAACCGCTGCTAGCACGACTTCCAGAGTCTTCCTAGCCTCCTCGCCCGTCACCATGGGCTCCTTATCCTCTACAACGCACTCGTAGAAGTGCTTTATCTCCTTGTAGTAGGCATCCTCCTCCACGGGCGTAAAGTCGGTCGGGGGAGCTCCCGGCCTGAATATCCTCACGGCAGAGGTGGTGTGATTATCAACTGTGAGCATCCCCTTAGTACCTACGATTTCCAGGTATGTAGTGAAGGGGAAGCCAGGGGGCTGTATCCAGCTGCCCTCTACGTACGCTATGGCGCCATTCTTGAACTTCAGTATGGCGTGAGTGTAGTCATGTGCTGTGGAGTCCCTGGTTTTGAGGACTCCGCCCCTGGCATATACGCTCTCAATATCTCCTAGAGCCCACCTGAGGAAGTCCACGTCGTGTATGCTCATGTCAACGAAAACTCCACCTCCCAGCCTCCTATCCTTGTGCCAGGGTGCCCACTCCGGGAATGGCGATAGCCTGTATGCACGCGCTATCCTTGGCTCCCCTATTGTCCCCTCATCCACTATGCGCTTAGCAGCTACGTACTCAGGCCAGAACCTTAAGCAGTGAGCTACCATGAACTTCACCCCAGCCTTCTTCGCAGTCTGTATCATTTCATCAGCTTCCCTAAGCCTCAGAGCTATAGGCTTCTCACACATGACGTGCTTACCGCTCTTCATAGCGGCTACGGCTATCTCGGCGTGTGTATAGGTGGGTGTGCAGACATCCACTATGTCCACTTCCTTCATCTCTAGCACCTTACTGTAATCAGTGAAGTAGTTGGGGACGCCGTACTCCTCTGCAGCTCGTTTAGCTCTACCCTCAATTATATCTACGACAGCTACTAGCTTAGCACCCTTCACTCTCTTCCAGCTGCCTAGGTGGACGCCCCCTATAAAGCCACAGCCTATCAGTGCCACTCCGAGCTCCTCCATCGCCTTAGACTGAGGCTATGAGGCAAAAATGGGTTGTCCCGACCCGCTACATTTTAGGATACTAGGCATTCCTAGTACGGGGCGATGAATGATCCCTGAAGAGCTGGTGCAGGTGCCTGTAGCGAAGCTGGATAGGGAGTACAAGTCGAGGGAGAAGCTACTCGAAGCTAGAGTTAAGCTACCTTTGGCCATAAGGCTTGATGGAGTGGGCTTCAGTAAGGCACTAATAGGGTTTGCCGAACCCAGGGATGTTAGAGTCCACAAGGCGATAGTTGAGGCCGCCTCTGAAATAGTTAAGAGATTCTCTGCTAGCGGAGCATACGTGGCTAGTGATGAGATTAACGTTCTCCTCTTAGGCCCCTCCCTCCCCTATGCAGGGAGGCTACAAAAACTGGTGAGCATATCGGCTGCACTCGCATCGAGCTCCACTTCCCTAGCCTTAGGACGTACACTGCTCTTCGACGCCAGGGTAGTGCCTCTCGAGGGGGTTGACGATGCTAAGAGATACGTTTTGTACAGAGCTAGGATCGCACTAAACAACTATGTAGGGCGCGTGCTGCGGAAGATTACTGTTAAGAGTCTTAAACCTCCCTCGTTAAGAGAACAGCTGGAGCTACTCCGAGAGCTTGGGATTAACATCGGAGAAAAACCGGTCTGGGAGTGGGCTGGGACTAGCATTTACTGGAGTGTCAGCGCAGCTGGTAAACGAGTGCTTAAGCACTGTGACGGGCCTGACGGCCTGTTAAAAGCCCTCGAGCGCTATAGGTCACCGGAGCTCTCAAGCCTCTCAAAGTGAGTTTGTAATGCCTCATGTAGCTCACGTAACTTCTTGGCCAGTGGCCCATCCCTCAACCTATACACCTTCCTAGCCTTAGCGCTGGAGACCGCTACACACTCCACTATCCCCTGCATAGTCAAAGTGTTCAGGACTCTCGCTACCGAGGACTCGCTTACCTTCAATCTCCTTGCAATTTCGCGTACTGAGAAGAATCTACCCTTCTTCTCGACCAGGAGTTGAAGAACTTTAACAGATACCCTGTTGCCGAATATTTTCTCAAAGTACGTCACTTCGTGTCTCAAGGCTTGACTAGCGCGGTTATCAGTCTTATTTGCTTAAAAATAAATTTATTGATAAGTTATAGTAAAATCAGTATGTGCGAATTTTCGTTTTTCACAAACTGTCCTTTACTTAATAGGGTATTATTTATATAAACGTAAGAAGATAACCATACGACGACTATGGCTCTACATGCCTTACTCTGCCTGGAGCTTAGCGGCGAGGCTGCGGGCCTACTGGAGCTGCTTGAGGAGGTGAATGCTAAGCTCCTCAGCCTGTTACATGTTAAGCTTGAGAGGGGGAGGAGCCTAGCTATATGTGACCTCCTCCTGCCGGAGGAGCTAGATGTGGAGGAGTTAGGCGAGAAGCTCAGGAGCATAGAGGGGGTTAGGGGCATTTGCGCCTTACGGGTAGAGAGGGGATCTCAAGCCCCCCTCCTAGCATGCGAGCTTTATTTTCTGGGGTCAAAAGCCCTAGTAGTGCCCTTCTCCCTGATGAGAGAAGCGCTGAAGTCGTTCTACTCGGAGCTGGGTACGGCTGGGAGAGCTCTAGTCTTTGGGATAGGGAGGCGCATGGGGGAGGCTTTCCAGAGGATCACAGGTAGCGGAAAGCTGAGAGAAGATCTCGAGAGGTTACTGGAGGGGCTTAGGGCGCTAGGACTCTGTGAGAGGTATGAGATCTCTAGGAACGGTCATAAGGTTAGGATATGGGGTCTGCTCGAATGCGTAAACGCTACTGAGCCTGGCAGGGCTAATAGCGAGCTCTTTAGGGGCTTGATCTCCGGTGTAGCATGCTCCATACTGAACAGGGATATGGTGTACATTGAGGAGAGGTGCATCGCTGAGGGCAATGAATATTGCGAATTTAAACTTAAGGAGGTAAGAGGGAGCGGATGACGGTTATGAAGTTGGAGGACTGTCCTAGTGGGATACCTGGGTTTGATGAAGTGACAGGGGGATTTTATAGGGGACAGCTAGTGCTTGTAGCAGGTAACGCGGGCTCGGGTAAGACAACGTTCGCTGCCAAATTCATTTATGAGGGGGCTAGGAGGTGGGGTGAGCCAGGCTTATACATTAGCACTGGTGAGAGCAAGGAGGAGTTCTATGCTTACATGGCTAAACTTGGCATGAACTTTAAGAAGCTGGAGGAGCAGGGCCTATTCCGCTATGTACTATTTCCCACGCCGACCTCGAGTGACGCCCTCATGAATCTGTCTAAAGAGTTAGTATCCAATGCGATGGAGATGAAGGCTAGGCGAGTAGTCATCGACTCCATAACACCCTTCCTGGCACTCTCGCCCCCCCTCGAAGTCAGAGCAGTGCTTCATAACGCTCTCAAGACGATTACTAGGACCCTCAGAGCTACTACCATACTCACAGTCGAAGTACCGAGAGGGAGGGAGAGCATCGGGGCCGAGGTGGAGGAGTTTGTATGTGATGCACTCATAAGACTAGCTCTCGTGGTGCCCGAGGCTGGTGCGCCCTATAGGACAATGCGCGTGTTAAAGCTTAGGGGTAGGCCGCTGAGCCGCGTGGCATACGAGTACGAGATAGGCCCCCCATATGGAATAAGGGTATTGCCTACAAGCCTGCTGGAGGAGCTCGAGTCCAAGATTAACAGGCTTGATAGAGTGCCCACAGGAGTAGAGGGATTAGACGAGGTATTAGGCGGGGGCTTGATTAGGGGAACTGTAGTGCTGATCGAGGGACCTCCCGGCTCGGGCAAGACTCTCCTAGCGCTCTCAATAGCTGCTGAAAATAGTGCAAGAGGGCTAGAGACAGCTTACATAAGCTTTGAAGAGCCTAAGCAACAGATAGAGGAGACGCTAAGATTCCTGGGGTATGAGCCTGAAAAGCTTGAGAAGCTGAGTGTAAGCTCTGTGAGCCCTCGAGCTCTGACGCTGAGGGGGATCTATAATATTGCTGAGGCTTTGCACACACTAGATAGGAAGGTTGACTTAATTGTACTTGATGGCCTGACAGCCCTAGCTAGGGAGTTTGGTGCGGCTTTTGCTCAAATTATGAGGGAGATAGCGTTCTCTGCTAAACGAAGAGGCTGTACGCTAATAATCACTGTGATAAGCGGCTTGGCCGTGCTCAACACCATAGCCGATACCTTGATTAAGCTCAGAGTTAGGGAGGAGGAGAGAGAGTTAAGGAGAGAGTTAGCGGTAATCAAAATGAGGATGTACTCGCCAACGCCCAGATATAAGGAATTAAAGCTCGTGGGTAACAGGCTGGTGGTAGCGTGATTGGAGAACTCCTTAACGAAGTACTAAGGGAACTGGAGAAGCTCGGCTTTAGGGTAACATGTGGTGCTAAGCTTAGGGGGGCCTCAGGCTATGAGCACGTCTTTGAAGCCTTGATAGAAGAGCCTGAGAGGGGTACAGTAGCCGTGATAAAAGCCTCTGAGAGAGTGGGGACGGAACACGTCTTACCTCTCCTGGCCCACCGTATTGATCTGAGAGTACAAGAGGTGGTAATAGCCAAGTATGTGGAGAGGGAGGCCAAGCAGCTACTCGAGGCTGCGGGCATGAGGATAGTGAAGGTTGACACCACCACAAAGGCGAGCGATGTAGCTAAGCTCTTATGCGAGATGCTTAAGGGACGCGAAAGGCTTAACTCGGATGGACTATAACCTCGCGAGGTGAGGCCTATTGCTCAGGGAGTAGTTAGACCTCGAGCGAATAGAGAGAGAGTTGAGTTCCTCAAGTCAGTTGAGGAGAAGTGGCAGAGGAGATGGAAGGAAGCCAGAGTCTTCGAACCCGAACCGGATGAGAGCAGGCCTAAATTCTTCATTACATTCCCGTATCCCTACGTTAACGCATTCCCTCATCTCGGCAGCGCTTACACTGCATTGAGGAACGACATAATGGCTCGCTATAAGCGGATGAAGGGATACAACGTCCTCTTCCCTCAAGGCTGGCATGCAACGGGGGGGCCAATAGTAGCAGCTGCGCTCAGGATTAGGGAGGGCGATCCTAAGCAGATAAGCATCCTCAGGTCGATGGGCATAGCGGAGGAGGAGATACCTCGCTTCTCAGATCCAGAATACTGGGTTAAGTTCTTCTGCAAGGAGTGGAGAAGGGACTTTGAGAGGTACGGCTTATCTATCGACTGGAGAAGGGAGTTTCACACTACCTATCTAAACCCCCCTTATAACAAGTTCATTCAGTGGCAGTACAAGAAGCTATTCGAGAAGGGCCTGATAGTCAGGGGGACTCATCCAGTAGTCTGGTGTCCTAAAGAGGAGAAAGTGGTAGGTGACCATGATAGGCCTGATGAGTACGCCGGTATAGGGCCTGAAGAGGTCGTGATCATTAAGTTTAGGGGCGAGGACGGGCTGGTGTATCCCTGCCTGACGTACAGGCCTGAGACAGTATATGGAGCTGTTAATGTCTGGGTAAAGCCTGGTTACACCTACCTCCTCGTGGAGGTAGATGGAGAGAGGTGGGTCTTAGGCGAGTATGGGTTAAGAGAGATCAGGGATCAGGGGCATAGTGTCAGAGTAGTTGGGAGTGTAAGAGGAGAGGAGTTGATAGGCAGATGGGTCACTAATCCAGTGACTAAAAAGCGGGTCCCCGTACTTCCGGCCTTATTCGTAGACCCCGAGATGGGCACTGGCGTAGTAATGTCCGTGCCTGCACATGCGCCCTACGACTACGTCGCGCTAGAGGACCTCAGGCGGGGGCTGGCCTCTAAGTACCGCTTAAGCCCTGAGGTCCTCAAGGGCGTCAAGCCAGTGAGCATAATAGAACTTGAGGGATACGGCGAGTATCCAGCAGAGACTGTGGTCAAGCGGCGCGGGATTAGGAGCCAGCTGGATAGGGAGGCTCTCGACGAGGCGACACGCGAGCTCTACTCCAAGGAGTTCTATCAGGGAGTCCTGAAGGAGGTATTCGGCAAATGGGCAGGGAAGACTGTGGCTGAGGCTAAGGATGAGATAATTGAGCATCTAGTATCCATGGGCGTGGCTGTGAGGCACTACACGCTGCCGCGCCCCGTGTACTGTAGATGCGGGTCTAGGACGCACGTGAAAATAGTCAGAGACCAGTGGTTCCTGAAGTACAGCGATCCCAGGTGGAAGGAGTTGGCTCATAGGTGTGTAGACCAGATGAAGTTCCTCCCAGATGATGTTAGGGACTACTTCCATAAGCAGATAGACTGGTATGGTGACTGGGCCTGCACCCATAAGGGCGAGCTGGGGACCCCACTCCCGTGGGATCCTGAGTGGGTGCTCGAGTCTCTAAGCGACTCAACGATCTACATGGCGTACTACGTCTTAGCGAAGTACCTACAGCATCCCGAGAAGTACGGAATCGACTGGAGCAAGCTTGATGACTCCTTCTTCGATTACGTGCTCCTAGGCAGGGGGGATCCCGCCGAAGTCGCTAGGCGCCTGGGAGTCGATGTCAGACTCATAGAGGAGATTAGGAGGGAGTTCCTGTACTGGTATCCAGTAGATATGAGAATTTCAGGCAAGGACCTGATGCCCAATCACCTGGTATTCTTCATCTTCCACCACGTTGCCATATTTCCTCCACAACATTGGCCTAGGGGAATAGGCGTTAATGGCTGGGTGCTAGTCGCTGGGGAGAAGATGGCAAAATCTAAGGGTAACTTCATACTGCTAAGACAAGCGATTGAGTGGTGGGGTGCTGACGCTACTAGATTCGCTGAAGCCTATGCTGGCAACTCAGGGCTGGACGACGCAAACTTCGAGCCTGAGGTAGCTGATCGGGCTGTAGACCTCCTCGTCGAGTGGCATGACTTCGCAGTCGAGAACTACGGCAAGGGGCGAGGCGATTGGAGGGCTATTGACGATTGGTTCAGGAGCGTGCTACACAGAACCATTAAGGAGGTGGAGAGGGAAATGGAGGAGGGCAACTTCAAGAATGCACTAGTCAAAGGCTTCTTCGACTTACAGAATCACTTCAGGTGGTATCTGCGTAGATGCGGCGAGCCTCAGAGAGATCTCCTTAGGGAGTTCATAGAGGTGCAGACTCTCCTGCTAGCTCCAATTACACCACACATATGTGAGGAGATCTGGGAGAAACTCGGGAAGAAGGGGTTCGTGAGCCAGGCCCCCTGGCCTAAAGCTGAGGAGAAGTACATTAAGCCCGAGGTCGAGAAAGCCGAGGAGATAGTCAGAGAGGTACTGGATGACGCTAGGGAGATCATGAAGTTGATAAGGGGAGTGCCCAGGGAGCTTGTAATAGTCGTAGCAGCTGATTGGAAGTACAAGTTCCTCAAGGAGGCATTAAGCGATATTGAGAAGGGGGCTGAGCTAAGAGAAGCCTTGAGAAAGGCTATTGGTAGTGTGGAGCCCCAGTTAAGAGCACAGGCTGGCAAGATTATCGGGATGATCATTAAGAATCCGAGGCCCCTGCAGCTACTCGTGAATCCCGAAGTAGAGTGGAAAGCTCTGAGTTCTGCTGCCGAGTTCTACGAGAGGGAGCTAGGCGTGAGCGTTAAGATCACGAGGGAGGGCAGCTATCCCCTTCCGAGGGGTAAGGTGCCCCTCCCAGGCCGTCCCTCCATAATAGTGCTCACCCAGCGGGATGGAGAGTAAGTGTGAACTCCCTGTGAAGCTGAGTGCCCTTTTAAAACTCATGAGAATCGAGCAGTGGTACAAGAACCTGCTGATCGTAGTGCCAGCGGTATTCTCATTGAAGCTCACTGACATCAGCATTTACCTGCCTCTCTTAATGGGGTTCCTATCGCTCTCGCTAGCGTCAAGCGCGGGCTACGTATTTAATGACATCAGAGACCTAGAGAGGGATAGGCTTCACCCCAGGAAGCGGTATAGGCCACTAGCCTCAGGTCAGGTGAGTGTGAAGGAGGCAGGACTTCTAATGTTTATGTTAATTGCCGCTTCACTGGGTCTAGCCATACCGCTAGGCACTTGCTTCACTGCTTATATAGTCGCCTTAACCCTAGTAGCCTTTCTGTATAGCCTTTACCTTAAGAAAGTTGCAGTAGTTGATGTGACGGCGATCGCAGTTAATTATCTGATCAGAGCTGTGTCGGGGGCTGTGCTGATAAGGGTTGAGGTATCACCCTGGCTGATAGCCGGCATCTTCTTCCTCGCGCTATTCTTGATCCTAAGCAAGAGGAAGGCGGAGCTGAAAGTGGCAGGTTCCACGTCCCGAGAAGTTCTGAAGGTGTATGGCGAGAAGTGGCTTGACCAGGCATTAAACATGAGTGGTGCAATGGTAATGGTGACCTACGCCATCTACTGTGCTGAAGTCCCCCTAGGCCATAAGCTCGTGCCTACAATCCCCCTCATGGCGTTCTTCCTCCTAAGATATACGCTGGCGCTGGAGCTGGGCAAGGGTGAGCACCCGCACGAGGTGGTGCTGGGGGATAAGCTTACTCTCCTCGCCGCCCTAGCCCTCATCTCATCCGTGCTCCTGCTAGTGTATGTCTGGCCTTAAAGCAGGAGTAAATGAGAGGATCATAAGGGAACTCACTGAATTGCCTTACCTACCAAGCCCGTACTCCGTCATAAGAGCCGCATTTAGGCTGGCTCGCTTAAGGAGGGGAGAACTCGTAGTAGACTTAGGCTGTGGTGATGGCCGCGCCTTAGTGGTAGCTGCCAGGGAGTATGGTGCATACGCAGTAGGCGTAGAGCTGAACCCTCTATTAGTGAAGCTGGCAGTGAGGGAATGCATCCTAGCAGGCGTCAGAGAACGTGTGGAGATTATACATGGAGATCTCTTCCTATTCGACGTCTCACGCTTTGACGTAATTTACTGTTACCCCTCCCCCGCTGTATCACGAAGGCTTTCACTAAAGCTGGTTAGTGAGTGTAAGCCTGGCTGCAGAGTGGTGGTGCATGATCACCCCCTGATAGCCGCTGAGCCCGTGAGGGTATTGAGCTTGCCCTCCCAGGGCCCTCACATCCATAAAATTTACCTTTACGTATCTGGGATATCGTGGCCTCAAATCTAAGGTGCCTAAAAGAGAAGATTTTTCAACCGCTATGCATGATAGCATCTGATGCTTAGAGGCGGCTACGATGAGCGCTACTTCTCAAACTTAAGGGGAGAAAAGTTCTTCTATAGAGTTTGGAGAGTGAAGGGCGCTAGGGCCGTCCTAGTACTAATCCACGCACTTGGCCTGCACACGGGCAGGTACGCGTGGCTCTGTGATGAACTATCAATGCGAGGATTAACGTGCTATGCGGTAGACTTGTATGGACATGGACTTTCGGATGGTGCTAGGGGACGAGGTGCTCTAGCCGATCTCTTGGACGTAGCTAACAAGTTTCTGCAACTAGTCTCAGCCAAGGAGAGAGCTACTAATATCTTCGTAATGGGGCATGGGGTAGGTGCTCTAATAGCCCTTATGGCCACTAATCACGTAGAGAATATCAAGGGGGTCCTAGCTTTCTCGCCTCTAGCTGAGGTAGTGGATTTCTCTAGCATCCCGTTCAGGCTGAGAGTCTCATCGATCTTAGGGTTAAAGGTGCAAATACCGTTGATACCTCCAAGGGATGTAGAGCACGCTGACGCTATCCTGGAGGCGAAGGCTGATGACCTAGTTAACAGGAAGGTATCCGCAAAGCTCCTACTCTCGATACTTGAGAAGCTTAGGAAGCTGGAAGGCATTGTGGCGGAGAATATCTCCGTACTGTACGAAGAGGGAGATAGGTTTGTTAGAGGTTTAGAGACATTCTCCAGGCTAGTCGCCAACTTAGGCGAGAGAGTGTCTTATAATCCAGAGAAGGAAAGGATACCCTTCGAGAGGATACTGGAGTGGGTACACAGCTAAGTCAGGGGGGTCACTGGGCCGCGAGGGGGAATCTTCATCGGGGGCTTCCTCATAGCCACGGCCCTCACCCCAATTATTTTCCTATGAGGAGAGGGATTATCAACCTTTCCTGTAACTCCATCGTTCAGCTATTTCCATGGGCGCTATCAGTGCGCTGACCATGCTCTCCCTCTCATAAGCTATGCTGACGTACGCCGCTCTATCACCAGTATTCGTTAATGATACTTTATCAAGCGTGAAGTAGTTGATGAAAATAGCATCTGGATCGAACTCCAAGCTGAGATGAGGCTTTAAGAGGAGGACTTTAGAGCATGGATAAGCACGTGGCGGCCTGTTTATCCTCTCTGCTACCCACATGGGCCTTTCCAAGCTCCTATTATAGGGGTAAATCAGGTACTTGTACAGGTATGTGCCATTAAAGGCTTCGCAGGGGATATCAGTTGTCGTCTTCCCAAGCACAATGCTAGGATGGGGGCCGTGTATTAGGACACCGCCTTCAGAGATCAGGGCTACTCCCCCACCGTTAAGTTTGTATGAGTGCCATCGCATTGGAGTGGCTATAGGGCCGCTGAGCTCAACTAGATAGCCTCCCGGCACCTGGGAGATCACAGTTCCAGGCCCATCTAATGC